>JANOAR010000056.1:0-1619 GCA_031411235.1 Verrucomicrobiota bacterium
CCAGGCCGCCGCGCCCAACATCGTTTTCATCCTCTGCGACGATCTCGGCTACGGCGACGTGCGCGCGCTGAATCCGCAAAGCAAAATTCCCACGCCGCACGCGGACCGGCTGGCGGGCGCGGGGATGGTCTTCACGGACGCGCACACCAGCTCCGCCGTCTGCACGCCCACGCGCTATGGCCTGCTCACGGGCCGCTACAACTGGCGCTCGCGCTTGCAAAGCGGCGTGGTGGGCGGCATGAGTCCGCCGCTCATTGAGCCGGGGCGGCTCACGGTCGCGTCTCTGTTGAAACAAAGCGGCTATCAAACCGCCGCGATGGGCAAATGGCACCTCGGCATGAGTTGGCCGTTGAAGTCCGGCGCGAAACCGTTCGACGACAGCGTCGAGAAAGGTGAGGACGGCTGGCGCGTGGATTTCGCCCGGCGCATCACAAACGGGCCGGTGGATTTCGGCTTTGACTCCTTCTTCGGCATCGCGGCATCGCTTGACATGGTACCCTACACGTTCATCGAAAATGACCGCGTGGCGAAAATGCCCTCCGTGGACAAAGCCTTTCCGATGATGGGCGACCGCACGAACAAGCTCACGCGGCGCGGCCCGGCGGCGGCGGACTTCGAAGCGGACGACGTGCTGCCCGCGCTCACGCGCCGCGCGGTGGCCTACGTGCAGGAGCGCGCGGCGGACGCGCGCGCCGGAAAACCGTTCTTCCTCTACATGCCGCTGAACGCGCCGCACACGCCCAGCGTGCCGTCGAAGGAATGGCGCGGCCAAAGCGGGCTGAACGCCTACGCGGACTTTGTGATGCAGACGGACGCGACGCTGGGCGCGATCACCGCCGCCTTGGAACAAACCGGACTGACCACGAACACGCTCGTGATTTTCACCAGCGACAACGGCTGCTCGCCCGAGGCGGATTTCAACCAGCTCGCGTCGAAGGGCCACGATCCCAGCCACATCTTCCGCGGCATGAAGGCGGATCATTTCGAGGGCGGGCATCGCGTGCCGTTCATCGTACGCTGGCCGGCGCGCGTGAAGGCGGGCAGCACGAGCGGCCAGTTGATTTGCCTGAACGACTTCATGGCCACTTGCGCCGAGATCATTGGCGCGAAACTGCCGGACCATGCGGGCGAGGACAGCGTGAGTTTCCTCCCCGTGCTGGAAGCCCGCGCGACGGTGCCGGTGCGGACTTCGCTGGTGCATCATTCCATCAACGGCTCCTTCGCCCTCCGCGAAGGAAACTGGAAACTTGCGCTCAGTCCCAGTTCCGGCGGCTGGAGCGCGCCGCGTCCCGGCACGCCCGCCGCGAAACAGCTTCCGCCCGCGCAGCTCTACGATTTGTCCCGCGACGTGGGCGAGACGAACAATCTGGCCGCGTCCGAACCGGCCACCGTCGCGCGGCTGACCGGCCTGCTGGAAAAAATCGTGGCCGACGGCCGCAGCACGCCTGGCGCGCGCCAGACGAACGCCGTGCCGGTAAAAATTTGGAAAGAGGCAAAAGCCGCCACCAAGGAACCATAATATGATTCGCACACTGATCTGTTTCATGCTTTGTGGCGTGGCGATGTTGTCCGCCGCGCCGCGTCCGAACATCCTCTTCGTCATCACCGATGATCAGGGC
>JANOAR010000057.1:0-60906 GCA_031411235.1 Verrucomicrobiota bacterium
CGAGGCATGCTCTGCGCCACCTACGGCCTGCGCGACTATGCCTTCCTCAAGCTCCGACTTTATGCTCTCCACGAATCAAAATGGACACTGGTTGGCTGACTAACCCAACTAACTCCATGACTTAACTTCCAGGATGAGGCGAAAATTTCAGTGGCCTGCTCAATCGTTCCAAAATGCATCTCTATCTGTGCCAACTCCCGCAGGAGCTGGGCCACAATAATATCCCTGGGCTTCACCAAGCTCATTCGCTCAATAAGCTGATGACCAATGGAATAGCGGATACTGCCTTCATTTTGCCCATAAACGCTTTGGACACCTTGAACAGTCTCGATGGAATAGTGAGGGTCGCGTAGCTTCGATGGCTCAATGCCGCTGATGGTATGGTTATCCAGCCAGTCGGGATGTTGCTGCAATTGAAGTTTCGTCAGAAGTATTTGGACATGGAGCCATTCGCTTTTGCCATGTGCATTGGCATTGCGATGGATGCCTTCTTTGATCCACCGAAGCGCTTCAGCGTTATCTCCAGCCAGCTCCAAAGCCGTCCCCAAATTGGTCGCCGTTGTATATTGCCCTGGTTTGGATTGCTCTGCCTTTTGTAGCATTTCCACTGCCTGCGCCGTGTTGCCTCGAAGCAGTTCCAATACGGCCCGATCATTGTCAGCATCGGGGTATTCATCACTCATGTCATGGTGATCTTGGACGAGGCTATTTTCATGGGCTGGCACTCGCTTCAAAGCCTCCCGAAGTTGAGTGATCAGTTGTCCGCCTTCGAGCCTTTTCGCTGACCCATTGAGGCTTGTGCCATGAACCCAGAGACATGCCTTGCATGGCTGTAATGATAGACACGCTCCAAAGAAAAGACCCGTGAGCAGAAGAGAAGTTGTTTTGTGTTGCGCCATGAGATGGTCTGAGGCGTAACCCGAAGAGCAGCCTCATTGGAAGCCTGAAGTGGCCTATTCACCCTTCCCAAATATCTCCTCGCTGTACTGCTGCCGCAAAAAGTACAAGTCCCCAGCATCCTTCTCGCGGTGCGTGTTACACTTCATCCGCCAGAGCAAACGTGGCGAGGCGAAGGGAATCACCACGCCGCCGATTTCACGATAAACAGCGTCTTGGATCGCCTCGGCGTAGTCGATGCCACTGGCAGACTGCATGAGATCCACAGTAATCTCATCGCCAACACGTACCACCGTGTACTCGGCCACTTCACCAGGATGTAGTTCGAGCACAGCCTTGTCTGGCAGTGTGCTCAGGGCTCCAAAAACTCTGGACTCGTTTTCAAGTTCGGTATCAATAAGCAAGTCCACATCTCCCGTAGAACGGGGGTAGCCAGCAGTGATGATCGCAAAACCACCAATGACGATGTAGCGAGCGCCTCGTTGATTGAGTTCGCGACAGAGATTGACAAGATCAATCTCTTCAGGCGAACGCGAGACTAATTCACCTTGTTCGGGTGTAGCATCTTCATTCTCCATGCATCAGCCTCCTCATGGGATTTAAAGCGATAGACGCCTTTGGGCCAAAGTTTGTGGCCACAACTTTTCATCAAGGCATTGGCAGTGCGTTGCATTGCGAAGCCAGCTTTCAGCGCATCGCGAGGAGGTGTGCGCTTGCCCACAGTCTTGCCGATAAATTCCTCGATGTTAATGACAGCTTTGTTGTCGCTCATGGCTGGAGTTTACTCAGTGATCAAAGGCTTGGCGAGGGACGATTCGCTCTAAAACCTAAACGGTCCCTTCTTCGGCTTCTTCATGCCTGGGAACTTGCCTCCTGGGAATCCTGGGGGCAATCCGCCTTTGCCACCACCGCCGCCGAACATGCTGGGCATTTCGCCGCCTTTGCCGCCCATGAGGCCACCCAGGCCGCCGCCGCCCATCATGCTGCCCATGAGCTGGCCCATCATGCCTTTGTTCTGCATGAGGCCCTGCATCATCTCGAACTGTTTGATCAACTGATTGACCTCCACCACGGATCTGCCGCTGCCGCCCGCGACACGTTTGCGGCGGCTGACGTTGAGGATGCTGGGGGTGGTGCGCTCTTTGGGCGTCATGCTCAGCACGATGGCTTCCATGTGTTTCATGCGCTTTTCGTTGTCCGCGCCGCCCATCATTTCCTTCATTTTGCCCATGCCGGGCAGCATCCCGAGGATGCCTTCGAGCGGCCCGAGGCGCTTCATCATTTTCATTTGGCCGAGGAAGTCGTGGAAGTCGAATTTGCCGCTCTCCATGCGCTTGGCCATGCGCATGGCTTCCTTTTCGTCGATCTCTTCGGCGGCCTTTTCGACGAGTGAAACGACATCGCCCATGCCGAGGATGCGGCTGGCCATGCGGTCGGGGTGGAAGACTTCGAGCTGCTCGATCTTCTCGCCCATGCCCATGAATTTCACTGGGCAGCCCGTGACCTGACGCATGGACAAGATGGCACCGCCTCGGGCGTCGCCATCCAGCTTGGTCATCACGAGGCCGGTGACGCCGATGGCTTTGTTGAAGGTGTCGGCTACGCTGACGGCTTGCTGGCCGGTGGCGGCGTCGGCGACGAGCAGCGTCTCGCGTGGCTGCACGATGTCGCGCACTTGTTTCAACTCGGCGAGCAGCGCGGCATCGACTTCCTGCCGGCCTGCGGTGTCGAAGATGGCAATGACGCCCTGGCCCTGCTCGGCCACCCATTTCATGGCCTGCTGCGCGGCCTTCACGGGATCGGTGAGGCCGGGGGCTGGCACACACACGGGCACGCCGATGCTGTCGCCGAGCACTTCGAGCTGCTTCACCGCAGCGGGGCGATAAAGGTCGAGCGCGACGAGCACAGGGCGCTTGCCCTGTTTTTTCAAATAGTGGGCGAGCTTTCCGCAGGTCGTCGTTTTACCTGCGCCATTGAGGCCCGCGACGAGGATGCGATGCGGTGGGCTGAGGTCGAGTTCGACGCTGCCAGTGCCGAGGATTTTGACCAGCTCGTCGTGGAAGATTTTGACGATCTGCTGCCCTGGCGAGACGCTGCGCAGCACGCTCTCGCCCATGGCCTGGGTCTTGACGGCTTCGAGTAAATCCTTGGTCACACCGAACTCCACGTCGGCCTCCAGCAAGGCCATGCGGATGTCGCGCAGGGCGTCGGTGACGTTGGATTCGGAGATGCGGCTCTGGCCACGAAGTTTTTTGAAGGCGTCTTCGAGGCGGTCGGTGAGGGCGGAGAACATGGGCGAGGGGGAAACGTTGAACATCGAACATCCAACATTGAACATCGAATGCGGGAAGGTGAGTCGCGTCGCTTAGCGCAGGGTAGGCGGTTGCTCAAATGCGGAATGCGCATTCGCTAGCGCATCGAAGCGGGTGATGCCTGACGAGTGCCTTGGCATTCATAGGGTATTCCAGAGCAACCACAGATGAACACGAATGGTCACCAATGGGAAGGCATCTCTTACGATCATAAGTAAACGTGCGAACGTTCGCTGGCGGTGCAGTATCCAGATGCGATCCCATTGGTGACCATTCGTGTTTATCCGTGGTAAAGCCTCCCTCCTCCTATCGCCTTCCCCCCGCCACCTTCATTGCGGAGGCAGAGGCACGTCGTTGGGCAGGGCTGGAGGGGCCTCGGGGAGGCCAGCTCGCAGGGAGGCTGGGGGCTGTTGGGGGGACATATCGGCGGGCAGGGCGCGCGGCACGTTTTCTAGCCCAGGCTGTGGCTGTGGTATGACTTGTGGCACAGGGGGGATGCTGGGCTGGCGAGTGCCCAGCGGGCCGTTTGCTTGCGCGGGTATTCCTGCGGCATCGTTTGCTGCTGCGCTGTCGCTTTCATTGGGGAAGCTGACCCAGCCGAATTCGCGGCCTTTTTGCAACTGGATGCGCATCTTGTCGGGCGTGGCTCCGGGCTCGACTTTGGTGATGCGGATGCCGTCTTCATTATCCTCGCCGATGAGTGCTTGGATCACATTCGAGGTCGCCTTGTCGATGAGCACGGCGGCCATTTTGCCATTCACTTCAAAGGTGCCAGTGAGCGTGAGATGGGTCGCGAAGTTCGGCCCCGCAGGAGCCTCGGGTGGGGGGAGTGTGCGGGTGGTGAATAGCGATTCATCCCAGAGCCGCGCGTAGTGTTCGAGCGGGGGAAGGGATGGGGCGGCGTCTTGGGCTACGACGGTGGCGCTGAGGAGGAGGGATAAGGAATAAGGAATAAGGAGTAAGGGGAGTCGCTTCGCGTGCTGCGACCCTGATTTGATGGGGCTGCGAGGTGCCGAGGTGTTGGCGGGTTGTTGTGTTTTCATGTTGGCTTTACTCCTTTGATTCTTTGTTCGTCTGCTCAGTTTCAGTCCCCTTATCCCTTATTCCTTTTACCTTATCCCTCTCCGCCAAGTCTCCTGCTACACCCCTCGCTAATCCGCTTTGCTCAGCCTCACTGCCTGCGTTTGCCGATAGAATTGCGTGATGTCCACCTCGCAGGCGACGGTCTTGCCTTGGGCGGATGGGGTGATGAGGAGGCGGGTGATGCCGATGAAGGCATCGGGCTTTTGTAACGCGTGCATCCAGGTGAAGAGGGCTTGCTCGGGGGCGTCGGCGAAGGTGATTTTGACGCTGGCTTTGTCGAAGAAACCGAGGTCTTCGCCTTCGGCGGGGATGTGGGCGGGCACCATCTCGCGGGCGCTGGTTTTTAGGCCTAGCTTTTCGGCTTCTTTGCTGACGAGGTCAAAGAGCTTGGATGAGGCTTCTTCAGCCGTGCCGAACTTGGGCACATGGGCTTGCACATACTCGCTGCGGGCCTGCCATTTGCTGCCTTGGGCGATGTCGGTGGCCATGCTGCTGAGCTTTAAACTGAGGCGCTCGGTGTCCTCGCCGATGGCTCGGTATTTCTTGATGGCTAGGCTCAGTCCACCGCCGCCAACGATGAGGGCGAAGGCGATGGCGAAGAGGGTGAGGAGGATTTTTTCGCTTCGTTTCATTGACGGGTGCCTTTCAGTTCAAATGAGGCGCTGTTGTCGGCGGCGATCTCGGGGGTGCTGGCTTCCCAGGCGAAGGCGGCGAGGGATTCGGTGGCCTTGAGTTGCTCGCTGTATTTCAGGGCGTTGGCGACTTCGGGCGTGCGCCCGCTGATGATGATGCTGTCGGGCGAACACTCGAAACTGGTGACGCTGAGGGTGGCGCTGGCACTGGGTTCCATGCAGCGCAGTAGCAGCTCCATGGGCAGGTAATCGGGGTCGGTAGCGGTGGCGACTTCCTGCCAGGATTTTTTGTGTTCGGCGACTTTGGCGTGGCGCGGCATGAGGGTGGCGAGCTGATCCTGCAAGGCATCGCGCTCGCGGGTGGCGAGAGCCATGAGGCCTGCAAATAGGGCCACGCATGCGGCGATGCCAAAGCCGATGCTGAGGCCTAGGAGTCGGTGTTTGGCCTTTGTTACGGTGGTTTCGCGCTGCGCGATGATGTCGGCAGGCATGAGCACGGCGGCTTTGTTTTTGCCCAAAGGGGTGGTGAAGGACGAGGGCTGTGGGGTGGGCTTTTCACCGCGCAGGACGGGCAGGCCGATGGTGCGCTGGATGTGCTCGGCATCGCCTTCATCCATCCAGAGCACGACGCTATCGAGCGCGGTGAGGACTTTTTGGAAGGTGAGCTGGAGGCAGATATTGTTCAACTCGGCGAGGCCGTTGGCATCCAGTCGCGCGGCAGACATGGGGCTGAAGTAGGCGAGTCGTGGGCCGACGGTGATGGCGATGACGAGGCGGCCCAATTCACGCCAGAGGATGAGCGATGAGGTGGGGAGGGCGTAGCAGAGGGCGCTGAGGCGGCAGTCGTCGGGCAGGATTCTGTAATCGGCGAGCGGGGTGGCTACGTCCTTCAGCGCGATGATGCGGGCGAGGTGACTGCGTCCGTCGTTTTGAAGACTCTCGACGGCGAGGCTCTCGGCATGGCCGGGGGTCTTCACGCCGAGGCGCTCCAGGTGCAGGCTGGCGATGTCGCGCAGGTGATCGGGTTCGCCCTGGAGCCAGGCGGGTAAAACCCAGAGCGAGGTGGCGGGCAGGGCGAGGGTGTGGCGTGCGGCGCTGGTGGCGAAGCTGCCTTCCGCTTCAGCGGAAAAGGTGGTGGCCAGGGTGAAGGTGCCGAGCGCGTTGCCGCTCCAGAGCTGCCAGGCGGTATCGCCGGGGAGGAGGAGTTCGAGGCGTTGTTTGCTGTGGTTTTTTTCGCTCATGAGTTGGGCATTTCTCCGCGCCAGAGGACTTGGTTGTTTTGGGTGATGAGGACGATCTTGCGCCGCATGTCGTTGTAGCTGCCGAGGCTCTCGATGCGGCGGATGGGGCCTTGGAATTGCACCCATTGCTGGAGGTCGGCGACGATCTTGGGCTGAAAGACGCCGAGCATTTGCGCGAGTTGCACGGCGCTGGTGAGCTTGGCATCATCCAGGGTGCCCGTGGCTCCATCGCGCCCGGCGCGGTAGGTGATGACGGGCTGCACGCGCTCCATGGGCACGTCGGCGAGGACTTGGATGAACTCGCCACGCGCTTCATTGATGTCCACGCGACCATCGCCGAAGACAGTGAACCAGTCGCGCCAGCCGGGCTTCATGCTGTTGAGTTGTTCGAGGCCTTTGACGAGGAGGATTTCGTCGAGGTCTTTGAAGGGGCGATTGTAGGGCATGCCTTTGAGGCCCATTTTTTCATAGTCGCGTTTTTCTGCGCCGTTGAGCGAGACGAGGTCGTCGGTATCAACCCAGTCTTTGAGGGCGTCACTGAGATGGCTGGCGTCGTCGGCCTTGGCTCCCCAATGGATGAAGATGCGCTTCAGCAGGCTGCGGTCGGACTGGAGGAGGGTGTTGATGTTGAAGCGGGCTTCTTCGGTGGTGATGACGACTTGGTAGCTGCCGCCGTTGGCGCTGCTGTGGCTGAGGAGCGGGTCGTAGAGTTCGATCTGCGGATGACGGCCCACTTCGAGGCCCATCTCGGCGCAGCGCTTGGCGAACATGCGGTCGCGAGTGATGCGTGCGGACTTGGTGTCGGAGTCGAGCATCTTCATGGCGGCGAAGACGACCATGCCGAGGATGGCGATCATCCAGAAGACGGCGATGAGGGCGGAGCCTTTTTGGGAATGATGAGTGATGAGTGATGAGTGATGAATGGGGGATTGGTGCGTTTTCATGGTGCGCCCACGCCTCCTGGCGTGCCTCCGGTGGGGGGTGGGATGCGTTGGCCTAGCGGCACTTGTTGGCCCGGCGGCAGGGCGTCGTTGGCTTGATTGCCACCGCTGAACCAGAAGACGTACTCATAAGTTTTGGGTTCGGTGATGAAGCCGAATTTGAGCTTCATGAAGAGCGGCGGATGGGGCTTGTCCTCCCATAGGGTGACCCACTTCTTTTTCTCCACATCGTAGAACTCCCAGCGGAATTCGCGCAGTCCTTGCAGGATGGGAAGCTCGGCGATGGGCTCGTAGTCGTCGGGTGAGGTGGCTCGCTCGGGGCGACGCAGGTGGCGCACGATGAGGTCGCTGGACTGGCGATTGTCCTCGCTGCGCACGAGCTTGAACTCAACGGCTGGGGCGAGCTTCACGGCACGCGACCAGGCGAAGGGGACGCTGCCGTTTTCAAAGAGGAGGGCTCCTTTGCCAAATTTGCGTGTGGGTTTTTCACCAACGGTGATGAGGGTGTTGGGCGGCAAGGTTTCGAGATACTCGCGCCAGGCGCTGACGAAGTTGGTGAGGCGTGACTCGCGGATGCGCGACTCGCCAAGGGATTTGCCGAGCTGCATGGCTCCGCTGGCGATGCCATAGACGCTGGTGATGATGAATGACATCAAGGCCAGGGCGACGATGACTTCGATGAGGGTGAACCCTCTATTTCTCAGGGCTGTTGGGCGAATACACATAGGTCTTCATTTGCCTCTGGAAGGTCTTTGCTCGGCCCTGTGGGACCCAGGCATCGACGTGGATAAGATACATCTTGGACAGCTCGGCTTTGTTGCGGGTGGTGAGCTTGATCTTCTCGATGGTGGCTTGGGCTTCGACGCCGTCGGCTCCAGGCTCGAAGTGCTCGCTGCCGGGTTTTAACTTGGGCTGGTGGACGACCTCGGCGAGCACGCTCTCGATGACGCGCATGACTTGGCCCTCGGCGCGTGCGGCTTTGGAGGTCTTGGCGATCTGGTCGAGGGCTTGCACCATGGCGACGGCGACGAGGGAGAAGAGGGCCATGGCGATGATGATTTCGAGCAAGACGAAGGCGGGGGCGGCGGGGCGTTTTCCGTTTTCCGTTTTCCGTTTTCCGTTGGCCGTTAGTGCCATCGAAGACGGAGCGGCTATCATGCCCACGGAGAACGGAGAACGTAAAACGGAAAACGCTCCCACTGCCGAAGCTAAAAGCTGGGCCTGCCGAAAAACGTTGATGCGTCCCCGTAACATAGCTGGCTAGCCATTGACGATGATGCTCTTGTGCCGGGCGCAGCCGGTGAGGGGGTCGAAGCCTAGCTCGATGACTCCGTCGGTGCTGATGAGGCGCAGCTCGATGGGTTCGCAGACGCCTGTGGGGCTGAACTCCCAGAACTCGCCGCTCTCGGCGGTGCGGAAGTTTTTCTCGCCGTAGCGCTTCACTTCGACGGTGCTGCCGCCACTGAGGCTGCCGTCGAGGGCAAGCTGCACGGGCTGGTGCTTGGCGATGGCGTCGAGCAGGGCGTTGCGTGCGTGGCCTTCGATGGTGGCGGCGGTTTCGCGCAGGCGTTGCTCATCGGCGACGCCGGTGATGCCCATGACGGCGACGCCAAGGATGAGCATGGCGATGGTCATGGCGATGCAGACTTCGAGGAGGGTGAAGCCGGATCGAGTGATGAGTGATGAGTGATGAGTGATGAATAGCGAATGCGTTTTCATAGCGTTGGTGGGTTGCGCGACGAGTGGCGTCGCTGGTTTTTTCAGAGCTGCCAGTTGCCGATGTCGTCGGCACTTTCAGTTTGGCCATCGGGGCCGGCGGAATAGACATCGAAGCCGCCTTTGTCCTTGGTGCCAGGGCGGCGGTAGTGGTAGGGGTTGCCCCAGGGATCGAGGATCATGCGCTTGAGCTTGGGGCTCCAGCTTGTGGGGGCGGGGCGGCTGCTGGGTTTGTCGATGAGGGCGTTGACACCTTGCTCGGTGCTGGGGAGGAAGCCGCTGTCCATCTCATAGGCGCGGAAGGCGGCGGTGAGGGTAGTGAGGTCGCCTTTGACGCGCTTGTTTTGGCCGCCTTCGAGCACGCCTGTGAGCTGGAAGATACCAGCACCGACGAGCAGGGCGATGATGCCGAGGACGAGCACCATTTCGATGAGGGTGAAGCCTGTCGAAGGATGAGTGATGAGTGATGAGTGATGCGTGGGGAGGCGGTGGTGTTTCATGGGGTGGGGTGGTGTTTGGGTTGGGGGCTTGGCGGGTGCTGGTGTGTGCTGGTGTGTGCTGGTGTGTGCTACTTGTTCATGCTGTTGATGGTCTGGAAGATGGCGGTGATCATCATGTAGGCCATGGTGCCGACCATGCCGGCCATGAGGAAGACGATGAGCGGTTGGATCATGGCGGTGAGGCGGTCGATGTGTTTGGTCAGCTCGCGGTTGAAGCGCTCGGCTCCTTTGGTCATGGCTTCGGCGAGTTTGCCGGTCTGCTCGCCGACGCTGACGATGTCGATGAGCAGGGGCGGGAATTGGCCACAGCGTTCGAGGGCTCGGGAGAGGGCGACGCCTTCGCCGACGTTGCGGATGACCTCGGTGAGTTCGCCTTTGAGATAGATGTTCTCGGTGGCTTGCTGGGTGAGCTGCATGGCGTGCAGCATGGGCAAACCATTGCCGACGAGGTTGGCCAGGGTCTCCATGAACTGGACATAGAAACGGCTCTTTAAAACGCTGCCGAAGAGAGGCAGGCGGAGCTGGGCGCGGGCGATGGGGATGGCGCTTTCGGGGCGCGCGGCCCAGGATTTAAAGAGGATGAATAGGCTAAAGCCGAGGGCGGCGATGACCCACCAGTAGGTGAAGACGGCATCGCTCATCTTCATCATCACGCGGGCGGCGAGGGGCAGGGTGCCGCCCGTGGTATCGAGCATCATCGCGAGCTTGGGGATGAGGATGAGGACGAAGATGGCGGTGACGGCGACGGCGGCGACGATGAGGAAGGCGGGGTAGATGAGTGCCCCGAGAACCTTGCCGCGCAGGGCTTGAAGCGAGCGCATGTACTCGGCTTGGCGCTTCAAGATGGTGGGCATGGCACCGCTGGCTTCACCTGCGGAGACGAGGGCACAGAAGAGGCTGCCAAAGCTGGGCGAGGTGGCTTGCACGGCTTTGGAGAAGGGCAGGCCGTCGCGGACTTTGCTGCGCAGCACGGCGGCTAAGGTTTTGACGCCGGAGAGTTCGCGTCGCTTCTCCATGGTGCCGAGCGCGGGCTCGATCTGGATACCGGCAGAGAGGAGGTCGCTGAGTTCTTCGGTGAAGAGGACGACTTGGGAGAGCTTCAATTTGATCTGGCCTGTGGGCAGGGCTGCAGCCTGGGGTTTGGCTTGCGCTGCTGCCTTGGAGGCTTGGGTCGTTGGGGCTTTTTTTGAAGCAATGGCTGCGGGCGCGGCATGGCTAGTAGCAACGTCGAGCTTGAAGGGCTGGAGTCTTTGCTTGCCCAACAACGCAAACGCCTCGGCACGGTCACTCGCAGTGAGTGAACCCGTGACGAGGCCTGCGGGGCCGTGGGCGCTGTAAGCAAAGGAGGGCATGGGGGCGGAAAAGAAGAGTTATGAGTTATGAGTTATGAGTTATGAATGCCGGAGGCTTCACGCCATCGCATAGCTCGGAGCCAGGGGCTTCAGTTTGGGCTTGGCCTCGGGCTGCGTGTGACGTTCGCTGGCGGCGGTGGCGCTGACGACTTCTTGGATGGTGGTCTCGCCTTGTAGGACTTTCAGGAAGCCGTAGCCGCGCATGGGCAGGTAGCCGTCGCTGATGGCTTGTTTATAAAATTCGCTGGGGTGTGCTCGCATGTTGATGAGGTGCTGCAAGGCTTGCGTGAGCAGGCACACTTCATAGATGGCGACGCGGCCCTGGTAGCCACTGCCGCGACAGGATTCGCAGCCTTTGGCCTGCATGATCTGGCCTGCACGGAAGTTGGGGAAGCCGATGCTGTGCAGGTACTCGGCATCCACGGGGGCGGGCTCGCGGCACTGCGTGCAGAGACGGCGGACGAGGCGCTGGGCAAAGAAGGCGCGGACGGCGGACGAGACGAGGAAGGGCTCGACGCCCATGTCGATGAGTCGCGAGATGCCGCCGATGGCGTCATTGGTGTGCAGCGTGCTGAAGACCAAGTGGCCGGTCAGCGCCGCGCGGATGGCGATTTCTGTCGTCTCCAAGTCGCGGATTTCGCCGACCATGACGACGTTGGGATCACCACGCAAAATGCTTCGCAGACCGGTGGCGAAGGTGAGGCCGATCTCGCTCTTCACCGCGATCTGGAGGATGCCGGGCATCTTGTATTCCACCGGGTCTTCGATGGTGACGATGCGGCGCTGGGTGGTGTTGAGTTGGTTGAGGAAGGCGTAGAGCGTGGTGCTCTTGCCGCTGCCGGTGGGGCCAGTGATGAGGATGATGCCGTTGGGCAGTTTCAGCAGCTCATCGACGACGGGCCGCACGGTGTCCATCATGCCCAAGCGGTCGAGCGTGACCTGCTGCTGGCCGAGCAGACGCAGGCTGATGCTTTCGCCCTCGACGCTGGGGATGGTGGCGACGCGGACGTCGATGGGGCTGCCGTCGAGTTCGAGATTGATGCGGCCATCCTGCGGCAGGCGACGCTCGGCGATGTCGAGGCGGGCCATGATTTTCAAGCGAGCGATGACGCTGTCCTGGAGTTGCTTGATGTTGTCGGGCACGGCCAATTCTTCGAGCCTGCCGTCGATGCGGTAACGAATGCGCAGGCGATCCTGCTGGGGCTCGACGTGGATGTCGGTGGCGCGTTGCTCCAGCCCACGGCGGAGGATTTGATTGACGAATCGAACGACGCTGGCCTCCTCGTCCTCGGGCTCGTTATCGAGCACGGTGACTTCGTCGGGGAGATCCACGCTGCCCCAGTCGGCGCGGCCACGGAGGATTTTTTCAAAGGTGTCAGCTCCCAGACCATAGAGCTTTTGCAGGCCTTCGGCGATCTTGGTGCGCTGGCCGACGTGCCAGACGACGGGCATGGAGACGGAGGCGGCGAGCTGCTGCCGGGCGACGAGGTTCAGCGGGTCGGCGCAGGCGAGGTGTAGGGCGGTGAAGACGGTGGCGCTTGCTTTGTCGATGGAGGCTGCGGCACCTTCGCCGAGCTGGGAATCGACGGCGATGGGCAGGAGGCGATTTTTCAGCGCGACCTCGGCAGGGAGATGGCGGCGCAGGGAGCGGTCGGGGGCGATGTCTTTGTCGCTGGGTGCCTCCCACCACGGTAGGGCGAGGAGCTGGGCGAGGGCTTGGAGGAAGGCTTTTTCGTTGACGCCCTGGCACTCGAGCACGGCGTCGATGAAGGAGGTCTGGTTGTGGCACGCCTCGTCGATGGCTTGGCGTACGGCCTCGTTTTCAGCGAGTCCGACTTGCTTGAGCAGGTTATCGAGGATGGGGAGCATGGGATCGAGGGGCGAACGAGCCAGTATATATTATGGTTATTATATATTCACTCGAATAATTATGGTTTTATCTATCTATTGCAAGTAATAAATATCTATGAAATTTCGATGAATGCTGATTTTCCGGGCGAGGGCAAAAGACAGCACTCTGCCGAGAGGGATAAGGGGCAAGGCACAAGGGATAAGGGGAGTGCCTTCAGGTGTGCTCTTCGTAGAGGGGCAGTGGTTTTGAATTCAAGCGCGAAGCCACTTCCCTTATCCCTTCAACCTTGCCCCTTGTACCTTTACTCAGCAGCTCACGGTGACTTGGGTCTGCCCCTCGAGGATGTCCACGCGCAGCTCGGCATCGCGCTTTTCGGCGTTCAGCAGTCGCCATTGGGCGAGGGGGCGGACGACGAGTCGCTCCAGCTCGCGTTGCAGGGGCCGCGCCCCGTATTTGAGATCGTAACCATCGCGCATCAGTGCCTCGATGACGCGATCCGTCCAGGCGAGGCGCAGGCCTTGAGCTTGCAAACCCTCGCGCTGGGCGAGGTCGTTGAGTTCCTTCACGGCGATCTGGCGGATGTGCTCGCTGGCCAGCGCGTGGAAGGTGACAACGCTATCGAGTCGGTTGAAAAACTCGGGGCGGAAGTACTGAGTCACGGCGGCTTCGTGGCCTGTGGGCGCACCGTCGTTCTGGAAGCCCATGGCGTTTTTTGAGGTCGCGCCGAGGTTGGAGGTCATCAGCACGATGGTGCTGCGGAAGTGGGTGATACCGCCGAAACGATCCGTTAGGCGACCTTCGTCGAGCAGGCTGAGCAGCACGTCGAAGACCTCGGGCGCGGCCTTTTCGATCTCGTCGAAAAGCACGACGCTGAAGGGCTGGCGGCGCACACGGGTGATCCACGGCGCGGCGTCCTGCGCACTGCTATGGAGCAAGCGCCAAGCCGCGCCGTAGCCGCTGTACTCGCTCATGTCGAGGCGCACGAGGCGATCCTTTTCGCTGCCTGCGCCGAAGCAGAAGTCTGCCATCGCCTTGGCCAGTGCGGTTTTTCCGACCCCGGTGGGGCCGCAGAAAAGCAGCACACCGAGGGGACGGGCGGGGTCGTTGAGGCCTGACTTTAATTTGGCAATGACTCGCGTGGCAGCTTCGACGGCATTGGCTTGGCCGATGACGCTGCGGGCGAGGGCGGCGCGGATTTCAGCAGGTGGCAGTGCTAGGTCGTCGCGCAGCAGATGCTCGGGCAGGCCGGACTGTTGGATGAAGAGGGCGCGGGCGTCGTCGAGTGTGGCGCGGCGTTTGCTGCCGTCGGTAGGCAGGGGCTTGCGCCGAGAGTGCTCGGAGAGCTTGCGGATAAAGGCGGCGGCGGGGCCGGGCAGGGCAGTGTAGGGCTGGAAGCGACGGAACCAGCGCAGGGTTTGCAGGGTGATGCCGGGCTCGAAGTCCACGCGCGATGAGCTGGCACAGGCGTGGGCGACGCTGTCGAGCGCGGCCTGTGCCTGCGGGTCACTGAAGGGCTGGACGTGGAGGATTTGAAAGCAGTCGATGAGGGCGGGCAGGAGCCGACGGCAGGCGTCCAGCTCCAGTGGCGTGGCTTCCCCGGTCATGCGCAACTCACCGCGTTGCAGGTAGGGCAGGAGGAAGGCGGCGACGCTATCGCCTGCTTCCTTGCCGACGATGCGGGTGAGTTCGAGCAGGTTCTCGACGCAGAAGATGCCGCCGATGGCTTGCAGTTTTTCGATGAATTGCTCGCAGCGTTCCTCCCACTCGCCGAGGTATTTCATGCCTGCAATCATGCGTGAGCCGCTGCCGCGCCAGAAGCGCCAGGAGCGTTGGCCAGTCTCGGCCTCTTCATCGCTGGCGGCTGTTTTTGAGCGAGCGATTTTACGTGCGGCATTCAGCAGGATGGTGCTCTTGCCGATGCCGGGTTCGCCGATGAGCAGGAGGTTGGCGTTTTCGTGCTGGAGCTTATCGGCGACTTCGGTGACTAAGGCTTCGCGCTCGTAGCAGGCGGAGCCTTTGGCCCAGTCGCGGAGCAGGGGATCGGCGACGCTGAGCAGGAGCTTGATGTCTTCGCGCTCCTCCATGGGTGGCTGTTTTGCGAGGGAGACTTCGCGCACGCTGACGCTCTCTAGCCAAGTGTCGCGTGGGGCGAGGCGCTGCGCGATCTGCGCGGGTGTATGGCCGCGCAACTCCTCGCGAATGTAGTGGCGCACGAGTTCAGTGTAGTCCTGGTCGGCAGAGTAAAAGAAGCTGATGCCGAGGTGCGGTGCCTCGCAGACGGGCAGGCCCGAGGGCGACTTGCCGATGACGCAGGGCACGCGCAGGGACAGTGTTTCGGGCGTGGGCGCGACGCGGTGCTCCAGCTTGTATTCGCCGCGTACCTCGACTTTAACCTCTACGAGAGACGGTAGAATGAGGTCGGGCTCCAATGCCCAGGATTGATGCTTGGCTCGCCAGTCGAGGAAGTCCCGCAACTGCCGCAGTGTTTCTTGCTCCGAGTCGCCATAGGCTCCGGTGTGCGCGTAGTCGCCCACGAGTACGCCCGTGACGCCGCGCTGGGCATCGCGCCAGAGTAGAACGGGGTAGGTGTGTGTGGGCATGAGTAGGGCCAACTTATGAAACGGCGGAGGCTACCAGGCAAAACCGCAGCCAACGTCGAGACGACTTTTCTCCAATGACTACCTCTAGGCTTGCGCAGTATTTAGGCATTCGCAGCCAATGCTGCTGTTGCTTTTGCCTTGGCCTCATCGGCCTTGCGCATGATCTCATCTGGGCTCGGGAGGGAGGCTAAAACATCGGCGGGGATGAAGCCATCGGTGACCATTTTGGTGAGGCATTTTTTGCGCTCTTCGAGGGCTTTGTCGGGGCTGCGCTCTTTACTGAAGCGACTCTTAGCGGCTTCGCTGCGGTTCTTCAGCGCGGCATAAATGTCGCCGCCGAGGAGGCTGCTGATGTCCACCTTCATCTTCTCGCGGCCCACATCGGCTTCGCTGATCTCATCGCCGTTGATCGGCCCCTGCTGGTACTTGGGGAACATGATGGCGACTTCGGGACAGACGCGGCTGCACGCGGGGCAGTTGGTCTTGCAGTTGTCGTTGTTCTGCACTTGGATTTTGTTGTCCTTGGACACGCCATAGACATCGAACAAGCAGAAGCTGAGGCACTGCATGCAGTTGGTGCAGCGCGAATAATCAATGACGGGAAACCAGGGCTTCCACACGCCAGGCTGGTTCATGGTGCGGTCGCCTCGGGCTTGATCGACGAGGGCAAGTATAGCGCTGGCGTCGAGGTCTGTGATGTCGCGGGCTTCGACTTTGATCTTGCCGGTCACGTCTTCCAACTCGGGCGCGGTGCGGCCTGGGAAGGTACCGAGCACCAACATGCTGCGGTCATCGTGCGGGAAGGCATTGCTGCTGCCCTGGGCCGTGGTGCGGGTGACGGCGTAGCCTTTGTCGAGCAGCACCGCCATGACCTTGGCGCGGGCTTCGGCGTTGAGCGGGATGGAGCCGGAACCTTCGTAGAGGACGACGCGGAGAGGGCGGTGGGTGTGGGTGATCATGGGAGCGGAAGGAATATGGAATAAGCAATAAGGGAGGGAAAGGGAAGAGGAGTGAAGATGGGATGGATCGTTGGGCTGCTGTCGCTGTTAGCCGCCCAGCCGGCCCCTTATTGCTTATTCCATTTTCCTTATTCCTTCCCCACCTAGCATCTGTGTGGCGATGACTTCGGCGCTCTCGACGCGCATGTTTAAAATCTCGGCACCGTCCTCGGGCAAGGGCGCTCCACATTGTTGAAAAAGGCCGCGCACGACGCGTGGGTAGCAAGCGGCGATGCGCAGTGGGGTGGCGGTGGCAAAGGCTTTGAGGCGTTCATCGCGATGGGCGGCCATCTCGCAGAGGTCGGCTACCGTTTCAAAGCTGGCACCGGATTCGCAGAGTTTGGCGAGGACGCTGTCCTTCACTCCCTGGGGGACAACTTGGGCGTAGGCGCAGCGACAGTAGAGGAGATTCATGGAGGCGTGTAGAAGGTGTGGCTGGGAGCCTGAAGCGGCGGCGATGGTGTCGCAAACGCTGGCTTGATGCAATGGGGTTTCAGCGGGCCTTCGGCTTGCTGCAATCACAGCCACCGCCGCAACTCGTCTTGCCCCGGTTGCGAAGGGCGCGTGCGATGAAGAGCACGATGGTGAGTGCTACAATGGTGAGTGCGATGATGCTTTGCCAGTCGGCGGGAGTCGAGTTCATGGGGCGAGAATAGAACGGAAGGGCAGGGGACGCTAGCGGGCTTATGACTCGCGCAGGGCTAGAGGCTGGGCCACTGTGCCGCCTCCATGATCACGCCTATCTCCTCCGAAGATCGCTCAAGCTCGGTGCCTCTCGTTGCGAAAACCTCGCGAATGCTTTGCCTCATCGGTGGCTGCAACGGCGCAGGCAAGACGACGCTGGCTCGCGAACTATTGCCACGCATGGGCATCATGCGTTTCCTCAATGCGGATGAATTGGCCAAGGGGCTTTCGCCGCTGGATCCTTCGCTGGTGGCCTTCAAGGCGGGGCGTCTATTGCTGGAGGAGATGCGCTCGTTGCTCGCGGCGGGCAGTAGCTTTGCCATCGAGTCCACGCTCAGCGGCAAGACCTACGTGGCGATGCTGCGCGATGCGAAGGCGCGGGGGTATCGGATCGTGCTGCATTACATCGTGATTGGCTCGGCGAGCCAGGCGGTGGAGCGCGTCAGCCTACGGGTGAAGATGGGTGGGCATGATGTCCCTGCGGACGATGTGACGCGCCGGTTTGAGCGCAGTCGGAAGCACTTTTTGGAGGACTATGTGCCGCTTGCCGATGAGTGGGGACTGTGGGATAACATCAATCCGCCTGCGGTTGAAATCGCGTCCAGCGTCACTCACAACACTCAACAACTTCGCGCCATGCTCACCGAAACTAAGCTCATGGAAACCGCTCCTCCTGTGGAGTCGGAAATGTCTCGCATGGTTCTCGAAGCCAGCCGCGTGGCCACGGCCAAGATGCTCGATCTCTACAAGCGCATGGGCATCAAGGTAACGCCGCAGATGACGCTGGCACCGCAGCGCAAGAAGCGCACGCCAGCGACGAAATAGTCGCCGATCACCACCCCACAGCGCTGCCCACTTGGTAAACCAGCAGCGCTGCGACATAGGCGGTGCCGCTCATGTAGCCGAGTTGGAACAGCGCCCAGCCCCAGGAGTTCGTCTCTCGTTTCACAATGGCGATGGTGCTCATGCATTGCATGGCGAAGACGTAGAAGATTAGCAAACTCAGGCAGACCAGAGGCGAGTAAATCGCTCGGCCATCGGGCCAGCGCTCGGCCAGCAGGCGCTGGCGCAACGGCTGGATGTCGTCTTCATCTTCGTTCTCCACAGCATAGACGACGCTCATGGTGTTCACAAAAACCTCACGCGCAGCGAAGGAACTGATGAGCCCGATGCCGATCTTCCAGTCGTAGCCGAGGGGTTTGATGATGGGCTCGATGAGATGCCCCGCACGGCCTGCGAAGCTGTGGGCGAGTTGCTCAGACTTTGTCGTGTCTTGGGCGCTTTTGGGATACGTCGAGGCGAACCAAATGATGATGGTGAAGCCCAGGATGACCGAGCCTGCACGCACGATGAACAGCCGCGCACGCTCCCACAGATGCAGCAGGATGCCGCGCAGGGCAGGCAGCTTGTAGTCGGGCATTTCCAGGATCATCGGTGATGAAACGCCGGGCATCACGGTGCGGTTAAACAACCAGGCAAAGGCGAACGCGCCGCCAAGCCCCAGGGCGTAGAGCCCAAGCATCGTGCCGACCTTCGTCAGGGTGGGCACCTCGCTCGCGGGTACCATCGTGGCGATGAGCAGCAGGTACACCGGGATGCGTGCCGAACAGGCCGTCAGCGGGATCACCAGGATGCTGATCAATCTGTCCTTGGGGCTGTCGATGGTGCGCGTGGCCATGATGCTGGGCACGGCGCAGGCGTGAGCGCTGAGCAGTGGCAGAAAGGCTTTCCCATTCAGCCCGACGATGCTCATCAGCCTGTCCATGATGAATGCGGCGCGCGCCATGTAGCCCGTGTCTTCCAGCAGTCCGATGAAGAAAAAGAGGATCAAGATCTGCGGCAGAAACACCAGTCCATTGCCCACGCCGACGATGACTCCATTGACGATGAGATCGCTCAGGTCGCCTTCGCTCATGTGCCCCTGCACCCACTCGCCAAGCCAGCCAATGCCCGCCTCGATCCATCCCATTGGGGCCTCCGCGACGCTGAACATCATGTAAAACAGCAGCGCCAGGATAGCGACAAAACACACCCCGCCCCAGAGCGGATGCAGCAGCACCGCGTCGATACGATCCGTCGTCGTGCGCTGTGTTTCGCTAGGCCTTTGCAACACATCGCGGCACAGCAGGCCGATGACGCCATAGCGCCCGTTGACGAGCTGATCCTCCCAGCCAGGGAAGGCTTTTTCCAAGCTCTGCCGGCACGCCACAATGGGGGCTAGGTGCTCATCGCGGATGCCATAATGCAGTGGGTCGTGGTCGCTGATCAAATACAGCGGCTCCAGCAACGTCGCGCCTTTGTGGACGGCTCCCGCTTGCTCCAGCACGTCGCGACTGCATTGCAGTTCATCGCGTACTAGCGCAGGCAGCGTGGGGCATTGCCAGCGTGGCGCGGGCAGGTCGGCGCGGCTCATCGCGACCTTTAGCTCGATGATGCCTTTGCCTGTGTTCGCTTGCATCGGGATGATAGGAATGCCGAGGCGTTGTTCCAGCTTCGCCACGTCGATGCGCCATAATTTCTCCGTGGCCACGTCGATCATGTTCAGCACCAGGATGGCGGGCAGGCCCAGCTCCAGCACTTGCGTTACCAGATACAGATTGCGCTCCAAGTTCGAGGCATCGGCGATGCAGATGACGCGGTCGGGCCGCTGCGTATCAGCTTGTCGGCCTAGCAACACATCACGCAGCACTGCCTCATCGGGCGAGCGTGCGTTCAAGCTGTAAGCGCCTGGCAGGTCAATGATTTGTAGCTTTTTGCCGTGTTGCGAGAGGCACTCGCCGATCTTTTTTTCCACCGTCACCCCAGGGTAGTTCGCCACCTTTTGGCGCAAGCCCGTGAGGGCGTTGAACAGCGTCGTCTTGCCGCAGTTCGGATTGCCCACGAGGGCGAAAAGAGGCATGTGAGGCGTGGCGTTGGTTGATGGGGCACTCATGGTTGCACAGCTCCGATAACGCTGGTGATCTCGATAAAGCTCGCCTCGTGGTTGCGCATCGCGATGTGCGAGCCCCGCACGCTGATTTCGATGGGTTCGCCCAGGGGCGCACGCCGCAGCAGTGTCACCGCCGTGCCGGGCACTAGGCCCATCTCGCGCAGCCGGGTGAGCCCCGAACGGCCCGAGGGCATGGCTTGGATCACGGCAGAGTCGCCTTCAGCGAGGTCGGAGAGCTTCGTTTTTTGCTGCATGAGTGTGGCGACTGGGGTAGGGCGGACTGACCCAGCCTGCCATGTTAGGTGGTAGCTGGCTCTCGCTGAGGGAGGGATCATTGTTGAGAACGCGTCGCAAGACAAATGGAATGTCGTTTTTTGGCAACATCATCATGGCTACGGCCAAGCCCAGTCAGCGCTTCTTCTTGGCGGCGAAATCTACTCGCAGCACGATGGGCCTATGATCGCTCGCCTCGGCAAAGTCACGGCTCGTGTAGATCATCGACTCGCGCGTGTTCACATGCGGGCGTAGCGCCGGGGAAACGAAGAAATAATCGAAGCGCGAATACACGTCCTGGTAGTCCCAGAAGTGCGTCCACACCTCGCCATTCGCATCGCGCAGGAAAACATCCGTCAGGTGCTTCGGTGGATCCGCCGCAGTCCCCAGTATCTCTGCGATGGGCGGCTCCTGGCGGTTCTCATTGAAGTCGCCGTAGAGCAGCACCTTGGTCGTCGGATCAGCTTGTAGAATGCCTTCAATATGCAGCCGCAGCAGATGCGCCTCGTTGCGTCGCATCAGCGCTTGGTCGGCCTCGGTGACTTCGCGTTTCGACTTTAGATGCACTCCCACGCAGCGCAGGGCCAGCGCGGGTGCCACCTGTATCGTCACATCGAGAAAGCCTCGATTCACCGGGAAGCGCTGCTCGCCGATCAGATACGTCAGTGCCGTCTGCGAGTGCCGCTCGGTGATCGGGTAGCGGCTTAGCAGTGCCAGCATACGATGCGGATCACCGCCGTGGGTGTGCTCGCTGTGGGGGTAAACCAGGCCCTCCGCCGCGAGCCGTGTTTGCAGGTCTTTCAGATCTGCCTCCGAGCCGATCTCGCACACCCCCAGCACATCGGCATCGATCGCCACGAGAGTCTGCACCACCGCGTTTTTTTCCTTCTCCGGCTTCGGCGTCTCGGCTCCACCTACCGAGCCCAAGCGACGATCCATCCGCAGCCAGTTTTTCAAATTATAGCTGCACAGGATCGCGTGGTCGGGGGCGCTCGGCTTTTCAGCCTTATCCTCAGCCGCCTTGCCCAGGCCCCAAGGTACCAAAAAAGCAATGGCGACCCGTGCTAGCACAGGTCGCCATGGAGAGAGTCGCAGGGAGATCACACTCGACATTGTCATGCGTGACTCTGGCTAAACTTAGATGTCTTCGCTTTCCCGCGAGCGAGTCGGAGTCGCGCTCACATCGCGAGTCTCTGTGGCCGATTTTGGCAACTCGCGGCGCTTGCGCTCCTCGGCTTCCTCATCGGCAGCGCTGCGGTGCAGTTCAGTTTCAAAGTCATCTTTGGCGCGCTTAAATTCACCCATGCTGCGCCCGAGGCTACGAGCAAAAGTGGGCAGCTTCTTGGCTCCAAAAAGGACAAGGATAAGGACGGCGATGATGACCATCTCGGGCGTGCCGAGAGGGCCAATGGCTAGAAGGGCGGTATTCATGGTTTGTTTGTATAGGAGGGTTAACGGCTTGGTGCAATGTGGACTTTCAGTAGTGCATCTCTGATACGTCCCCCGTGCAACGTCTGAGGGCAGTATTTGTTGGAGTGGGGAAAGGCAAAATATAAAAGGTAAAACGGAAAGTGCAGAAAGAGCATCCCGCGCCTTCGTTTTGCCTCTCCCCTACATTCATCCCATTCCATCGCCATGTTTCGTCTCCCGCTCAGCCTCTTCCTCGCGCTCGCCCCACTGGGCCTCTTCGCCCAGGCCCCCGGCGTCCCCATTTATACCATGGGCAAAGGCAGCCAACGCGACGCCCCGCTGCTCAAGCAATGCAAAACACTGCTCACCGCCAAGGCCTTGCTTCCCGCCACCCAAGTCGATGCCCAGCTCACACGCACCACCTGCACCCTGGCCCTGCCACCCGCAGGCAAGACCAAGCTGGAGAGCCGCCAGCTCTGGGCGCGAGCCCGGCAGACCCACCTGCTCATCGGTTGGTACTACCTCTGCAAAAAATGTGAGCGCTGGCACCTCGACCTCGCAGGCGGCTACGCCATCACCCAAGACAGTGCCGCCACCTGCGGCCACCTCCTCAATCATGACGACATGAAGGAAGCCTACCTCATCGCCATCGACGACCAAGACCACGTCATCCCCGTCACCGAAGTCCTCGCCTTCAACCGCGCCACCGACAGCGCCATCCTCAGACTCAAAACGGATCAACTCACCCCCTTGCCCCTCAGCCTCGACGTCATCCCCGGCGACAAGGTCTATTGTTTCAGCGACCCCATCGACCGCCGAGGCTTCTATAGCGAAGGCATCGTCAATCAATTCATCAAGCGCCCCTTCCTCCGCCCCACCGACTTCCCCGCAGCCGAACGCGCCGCCCTCGCCACAATCGACACCCCCATCTGGCTCACCGTCAGCAGCGACTGGGCCCCCGGCTCCAGCGGCTCCGCCCTCCTCGACACCCAAGGCAACGCCATCGGCCATGTCTCCGAAATCCAGTCCATCCTCGAAGACCCCGTCACCAGCGATAGCAAAAAAAACGTCCGCCAGACGCGAGGCACCGTCATCATCTTCCACGACGCCATCGCCGCCAGCAACATACGTGCTCTTATTTCCGCGCCGTAGGCGCATTCGCCAGAATGCAGTAAAACCCGCCCTAGGGGTTCATCTCCGAGATCCGAAACTCCCGGCTCAGCATCAAGCTCAGCTCCCGCATCGTCCCCCGCAGCCGCTCCCGCACCCCCAGCATCGTCGCATCCCAGCTAGGATCTGCCGGAGCCTCCAGCACCCGCTCACAGCGCACCGAGAGCGGCAGCTTCCTCTTCTTGTTCCCCGCCAGCGCCAGCAATCCTTCCACCTCCGCCTCCAGGCGTTTCGCCTCCAGTATCGTCGTCATCGCAGCCTCTGCCGTCACCTCCGCCGCCGCCAGCCGCACCAGTTGTTGGCATTCGAATACCCGGCACCGCTCCGGCCTCGCTGCATAGACCGAGCACTGGCAGGGAGCCCCCACCTCCGCTCGCCCCCCCTTGCACGGCTTAAAAGAAGGGCACGGTTGCTGGATAAAGCTCATCCCTCGCTTGTGCTTCAGCATCAGCCCCGCCGCCGCCAGCGCCTTAGCCGAGTCTGCCGGTTGGAGCCTCACTTGGTGAAACATCGCCCCATTGCAGCACAGACCACACGCCTTGCATAGGCGGGAGGCAACAGCAGTAGCATCAGTAACGGGGCTCATAAGCGGGCACCTCCCTAGCCGCAGCAGTCATCCAAATCAACACGCTAGCCGATCTGTCCAAGCTCCAAGGCCTCGCCAAATCCAACGAGGCACAACCTGCGCCCTGGAACGCCCGCCCCAAGGCCATGAATCGCCACGTTGGAGTACGAGGCTTTAGCCGATCTGTCCTCGCTCCGAGCCCTCACCAACCCAACGAGTCACCACGGCCTATGGTTCCCAAGCCAAAGTGGCGCAGGCTTCCAGCCTGTGCTTCCCACTTCCCACTTCCGCACCCGGCTCATCCGTATTAGGTTAAATTTCCTGGGTATATTCACGTGTCTTCACAAAATCTTCACAAAATATATCCAAATTTGCCGAAAAAAACATTGTCTGGCATCCCCCATTCGTGTTTAACTCCATGCTCATCATTATGCCGCAAATTCCGAAAAAACGACACTCTGCCCCTTCAATGCGCTCCCACGCACGTTTTTTCGTTGAGCAAAAGCATCGTGCCACGGTCTGATTGATCCTCTCAAACCACCGTTTTTACCCCCTCAATTCCCCGTTCCCCCTGGCTCCCGCCAACTCCGCTACCGCCCCAGCCCTCGTATATGACCAACCAGCCCACCCCTACCGTGCGCCGCAATAGCCCTGCTCTCAACTGGCTCCGCACTCGTGTGAAAACCCCCGTCACAGCGTTGCTGCTTCTCAGCTTCAGCGCGTGGAGCCCACAAACGGCCAAGGCGACCAATACTTGGGATGGCGGCGGTGGAGCGCCATTTAACTGGAGCAATAACGCCAATTGGGGTGGTTCGGCCACCAGCTATGGCACGTTGACCTTTGCGGGCAGCACTGGCACGACCAATATTTTGGACACCAACTTCAGCATGAACCAAATCGACTGGACGGGAACCAGTCCTTGGACGCTGAACAACTCAGGCGGTGCTATTCTCAGCTTGTTTGATAACGGTGGCACTCAGGCGAAGCTGGAAAATCACAGCACTGGCTTGGTGACGATCAATGCTCCTATTACTTTTGCGGCTACAGCAGGAGCGGCGTGGGGCGAAATCAACGCCGTCAACGGCGGCATCACCTTCGGCTCGGCGGGGCTGCTGACGGTCAATGGTAGTGCCGTGGCTGGCATTCGCATGTTTGGTGCAGGACAGACCACCACCTTCAACAACACCGTCAGCGCAGCGGGCAAGTATTTCTCCACCAACGCGGTTGCCACCACGATGGCTATCGGTGGTTCCTTCACTGCCAGTGAACTTTACATCATGAACAATGGTGTCCTCAATTTTAACACAGGTGGTGCGGTGACTCTCTCGGGTGGCCTCCGTCTCGGTGGCGATTTCGGCACGACGGGCACGCAAGATCTCACGAAAAGCGGTGTCCTCAACCTGACGGCTGCCACAGGTGGCCTCACCTTCAGTGGCTTGATCAATACCGTGGGCAGCAACACCTCAGGAGCGCTCGCGGTAAACTCCCAGAATTCCAGTGGTATCAATATACTCAGTGGCGCAATCGTCCTCGACTCCGCTCTCGCCATTACCCAAACCGCAGGTGGTATTCTGAACGACACCAATACCGTTGACCTCAAAGGCAACACCCTCACCCTCACCCCAGCCGCAGGCGGTATCATCAATCTCACAGGTGCCATCAACAACACAACAGGCACAGGGACTCTCACTAAAGCCGGCGGCGGGCTTGTGACCACCTCCACCGCCAACACCTACACCGGTGCCACCAACATCACGGCGGGCACCTTCAGCACCAGCAATGCCACGGGCACTGGCACCACGGCAGGCGGTGTTGCTGTCACCAGCGGTGCCACCTTCAACATCAATAACGCAGCCGTCGGAGCTGAAGCCGTCACCCTCAATGGCACAGGCGTTAATGGCCTCGGCGCTCTCACCGGCAATGGCACGTCATCACTCTCGGGTGTCATCACGCTGGGCAGTGCGAGCACCATCGGTGTCAATACAGGCACTCTGACCCTCAGTGGCGGTTTTGCTGCGACAGCCAACAATTTCAGCAAAGTCGGCCCCGGCACCCTCGTGCTTTCCGGTGCTAGTGCTAGCTACACAGGAGCCACAACCAACAGCATTGGCACCCTTACCCTCTCCACTGTCACCAATGCCCTCGGCACTGGCACCAATATCACCCTCAATGGCGGCACCTTGAGTCTTCTGCACAACGCTGCTGGTAGCGACACCCCAGCGGCAAACGCTTTTGGCAATAACGTCATCATCAATGGCAACTCCACGATCAACAGTGACCGAGTCAGCGCGAACATCAATAACACCAACTCCATCGCCACGCTGTCAGTCAACAACAGCACCGTCACCGTCACCTCGGGCAATGGTTATGGCTTCCAAGTGGCTGGCGCGACTACGCTCAACGGTGCGATTTCCACCATCAGTAACACCTTCAACCCTCTCCAGCAGGGCGCTGCCGGTATCTTGGCAAGTGCAAACAATACGGCTCAACTCGCAGCACTCACTGGTGCCGTTGGCGGCACGGGTGCTCTGAATAAGCAGGGCGCAGGCACTTTGACGCTGCAAGCGGCTAATACTTACACGGGCGGCACGAACGTTCTCGCTGGTTCCTTGCTCCTGAATACAAGTGCCGCCACGCTCAGTAGTGGCAAAGTCATCGTCAACCCTGGCACCACGCTCGGCATTGTGGGCAGTGGTAACGTCACGGGCGCAAACCTCTATCTCGCCAGCACTTCGGCTTCAGCCGCCATCCTGCGCGCCAATGCGAATGCCGATCTCTCCGGAGGCACCTTGAATGCGGCTATCATCAGCCCCTACGGTGCCTCCTATCAGCTCGATACTGGCACCACGGGCGTCCAGTCAGCCGCCAACTCGGGTGCGATCTTCGATCCGGCCACTGGAGCCTACGCGGCCGCTACGACCTACTCACAGAGCATCGACCTCAATAACTTCGGTGGCACCGCTACGGGCACCGGGCGCATCATGCTCGGCTCCACTGCCGCAAATACGACGATGTCCGGCACGGTCAGCAATACCGCTGGTGGTAGCACGGGAGACATCCGTTTCGGTGGCACGGGCACTCTTGCTCTTACTTCGTCCAATGTCTTCGGCACCACGGCGCAGACGGTTCAGATCGGCTCGCCCGTCGTCAATGCCCAGACCTTTGCGGCCGGCATCGGCACTTATGACTTCAATCCTGCTGCGACCAACGCGAACTACTCCGGCACGATGGTCGTCAATAAGGGAACCACGCTGCGTAGCACCACGACGAGCGCCTCCACCTTCCAGGTCTTCGGCACCGGCCCGCTCACCATCCTCGGCGGTACCGTCTCTGCGACGAATGTCAACTACGCGGGCACAGGGGTGAATCCGCAGATTCAGAACAGCGTTATCAATCTCTACCCCAGCGCTGGTGTTACCTCCGGTGCTGGTGCCTTATTCACGCTGGACAACTCCGGCATCACTACGGCTGGCGGCACCACGAACGCCCGTTTGACTGGCACAACGCCGATCAACGCCTACGGCGGCAGCACCTTCAGCTTGGTTGGCTCGAACACCGCCACGACTACGACGACGCAGAACACGGGTGCCTACGGTTTCCAAGGTGGCAACGTCATCAATCTCAGCACCAATACCACTGCTGCCACTAATGCGGATGGCGTACTCACGATTGCAAACCTCGTTCGCAATGGCAGCGGCACGATGACATTCACTCGTGCGGCTGGTAGCCCAACGGCTTTCGGCACAAGCACTGCAAACAACGACGCGCGAATCAACCTCACCCTGATCGATGGCGTTACCCCTGTGGTCACCAATGGCAGTATCGCCCCGTGGTTGGTGGATCAGACCAGCAATACCTTCCTCACCTACGGTGCCAATGGTATCACTCCCGTAACCTACTCTGGGGCCACCTTGGCTACTGCAGTTGCCACGAATCTTGTCACCAGTGGTGCCATTGCCATCACGGCAAATTCAACCGTCCACGCTCTACAACTCACCGGCGCGATCACTCAAACGGGTGGCCCCTTCACCATCACCATCGGCAGCGGCGCTTCCGCTGCTGACGGCGCGGGTCTCATCATGACCAGTGCCTCCACGCACACCCCTAACTTCAGCTTCGGCACGGCGGGCGCTCGTGAGGCCGTCATCTACAACAGCGCTGCTGTCACACTCTCTGGCGTCATCGCAGCCACGGGCCTCACCAAGTTCGGCACGGCTAACCTTACTCTTTCTGGCATTAACACCACACTCGGCGGCACGCTGACCGTCAACCAAGGTGTCTTGCAAGGAACCAATACTGGCTACAACTACCGCCCCATCACTCTCGCGGGCGGTGCCCAGTTAGACTTCAGCAACACGGCAAACGGCATCTACCTCAATGACGTCACTGTCACGGGGGAAAGCATCCTCAGCGGTGGTGCCAACACCGCGCGCATTAATAGCATCAATGTTGCGGCTCGTCTCGGTACTGCCACTGCGCCCGTGACGCTCATGCTCAACAACGGCTACATCGTGGGCAACTACGGTTCTACCTATGTATCGGGCAGTGGCGCTTCAATCACGGGTGGCGGCTTGACGCTGAACTCTGCCGTTAACTGGGTCAACGGCTCTACCGCGACCGGCGGCACGGCGGGCGCTGGCCTCCAAAACATCCTCGGAATCGTCAGCGGCGGTTCGGGCAATACCCTCAATAAGTGGGGCAATGCCGCCATCAGTTTCTCCAATGCTGGTAACACCTACAGCGGTGGCACGGTCATCAACGGCGCTGGCGGTGACAACCGCGGTGCCGTCCGCTCCCTTGTGGGCACCGCTAGTGCCACGCCTTTCGGCACCGGTTCCATCACGGTGAATCCGGCGGGTGTCCTGACGCTTTCCGCGCCGGACAACGCCAGCGGAAACGCCCTCATCCTGAACAGCGACCTCGCTGGCCTCGCCATGGTCAGCCTGAACTACGGCGGCTCGGCGGCCCTGCCCACCTTTGCTTCCACCACGTTCAACAATGGCAACCTCGGCGTCGCCTTCAGCGGCGTGCTGGCCTCTGAGGCCGTCGGTTTCAGCACCGCCATCAATTTAAACACCCTCTGGGGCGGCACAGCCTTCCTCGGTGCTGGCAACTCCGGTGGCGCAGCCACGGCAAACTTCACGGGTGTTCTCACTCCCTCGGGGGTCGGCCTAGTGGTGGCGAACCTTGATGGCGGCGCACCAGTCGCTGGCAACAACGTCTATCGTATCGGTGCAGGCGGCGGTTCGGCCATGCAGTTCACGGGCGCAGCAAACCAGTTCACGGGAGCCACCGATCTCCAGGTCGGTGCCATCAGCAACGTGACCGCGGCCGCTTCTGTGGGACTTCAGCTTGGTAACGCCTTCACTGGTATCTACAACTCCAACAACCTCTCGGGCAACGTTTACCTCAACACCGGAAGCGTCTTGATCGCTGGTCGCAACGATGCCCTCGGCACTGCCAAAATCGTCTTCAACGGCGGCACTATCCAGGCCGACACCAGCACCGGCCTGCCCTTCTTCAACCCCACGCGTACTCTCGCCAACAACCTCGCCTTCACGGGTGATGCCATCTTCGCTGGTTCCACCGATTTGATTCACACTGGCACCATTTCCCTCGCCGACAACCAAACCGGGGTGACGCGCACCTTCACGACCAGCAACACCGCGGGCATCACCTACCTCAACGGCGTCATCAGCAACGGCGCAGGCTCAGCCGCAGGCAACAGCATCACCAAGGCGGGCGCGGGTGCGCTGGTTCTCGGAACCGGCAACACCTACACCGGCTTCACCAACATCAACGCAGGCACGCTCGTCGTCACCAGCGATGCCAATATCCCAGCCGCTTCCACCGTCACCCTCGGTGGTGGCTCCCTGGGTGCCTGGACGAGTTCCTTCACCACCAGCCGCGATTACCTCCTCACCGCCGCAAGCACCTTCGATGTCGGCCCTGGCATCACCCTCACCCAAGCCAACACCAATGCCATCAGCGGTGCCTTCGCCTTGACCAAAGCGGGCCTCGGCACTTTGACCCTCAATGGCGTCAATGCCCACAGCGGTGTCAACATCACCAACGGCATCCTCGCAGCTTCCATCAATAATAATCTCGGCGACATCGCCGCTGCCAGTGCCATCACTCTCGCTGGCGGTGCCTTCCGTCCCCTCGCAACTTTCAGCACCAACCGTACTCTCGTCGCCACCTCCGGTGCTGTTGATGTGCCAACAGGTGCCACTCTTACCGTCACAGGCGTTGTCAGCGGCGCGGCTTTAATCAAGACGGGCCTTGGAACCTTCAACACAACGGGGGCCACGAACACTCAAACGGCTGTCACGGTCGAAAACGGAACTTACCTTGTTACTGGCACCAATACGCCTTTCGCCGCTGCCGCTACGCTCAACGCCAACGGTGGCACGCTGCAGTTTACCAACACCGCTGCCAACCAAGCCTTCGCAACTAGTACCACCCTCAGCTACGGCGGCGGTGGTCACGTTGGCCTTCAAAGCGGCACAGGTTTCAGCAGCCAACTCACTGCTGCCAACCTCACCCGCTCCGGTGCAGGCACGCTCATCATTGAGCCAGGCACCAGCGCGCTGGCAGTCGCAGGCAACACGAACAACGTCCGGCTCATCCCTTCGACTTTGATCAACACGGTTGCTGTCGCTTCTGCCAACACCAACGGCATGTTGCCTGCCAACATCGTCACCCAAGTTTCCGGCCTTGGTAGCTTCGCAACCTATGCAGGTGCGACAGGCATCAATACCTTCAGCGCCTACACCACCGCAGCAGGCCCCACACTCGCTGCGACCACCAACGCTTCCATCATTGACGTCACAGGCGCGATCACCGCCTTCACCACGTCCTCACAAAACGTCTATGCCGTCCGCGCAGGTGCCAACATCTCGGGTGGCACGATCAAGTTCGTCAGCGTCAACGGCACCACCGCCACCAACGAAGGTGGTTTGATCATCAACGGCAGCCGCACGATTGGTGCCAACCTTACCTTCGACCCCACCGCAGCCGCAGGCGGCAGCACCGCCTCCGGTGAAGGCTTGATCTATGTCAACCCAGGTAGCAGCGCGATTATCTCAGGTGCCATCAGCGCCACCAGCTTGGTCAAGTTCGGAACGGGCAATCTCACCCTCAATGCGGGCACTTCCGGCAGCACAGGCACAACCCGCATCGTCAATGCCCTCACCGTTCAAGAAGGCACCCTCACCCTCGGCACCGGCGTCAGCTTTGACAAGATGCAGACTGACCTCGTGCTCACCAACGCAGGCACGCTCAACCTCAACGGCCAGCGCGTCACCTTCAACTCCCTCGGCAACGGCGCAGCCGTCACTGGCACCATCGCGGGCGGCATTATCAGCAGCAGCGCAGCAGGCGGCGTCTTCATCGTCAATGGCGGTGGCCTAGCCGCGACAACCACGACCTACGCAGGCCAAATCCTCGATGGCACGGGCACCACTTCCTTGGTGAAAAGCGGCACACAGACCCTCATCCTCGCCCCCTTCAACATCGCCAACCCTGAGGCGGGCAACAACACCTTCACCGGCGGCACCATCGTCAATCAAGGCGTCCTCACCGTCCAAGACCCACGCGCCCTCGGCTCAGGCACCCTCACGATCCAGAACGGTGCGACGGTCAACTTCAACAGCAACGGCCCCGGCATCAACAGCACCATTATCACTGGCACTCCTGGTGGTGTCGGTCTGAACGTCGTCAACAACGGTATTGCCACTCTCAGCACGGATCGTCTAGCGACGACCTCCGGCAATGTGATGCAGTTTAACAATCTCACCCTCAATGAAGGTCAGTTGACCCTCACGGGTGGCAATAGCTACCGCGTCCGCTTCAGCGGCACGACGACCATCGCTGGCGGCTTCGGCACGATTGTGGGTTCCGCACAGGACTTCGTCAATGCTGGCGAACTGGCGGGGCTAGTCACTGGCTCCGGTGCGCTGGTCAAGCTGGGCAGCAACTACTACAAGGGCCTCATCATCTCCGGCATTGCCAACAACTACTCTGGTGGCACACAGATCCAGGGCGGTTACATCCAGGTGACCTCCACCGGCGCTTCCGATACCCCGCTCGGCAGTGGAAACATCAATGTCTATCCCAACGCGGGCCTCCGTATCGGTGCCAACAACACCTCCATCGGCACCAATCTGCGCACCCTGAGCCGCTGGAACGCCTTCGGCATCATTGGCCTCGACAACGATAATTTCGATCCAGCCACGACGCTAAACTCGACTTCATTCTCAAGCGCCTACGGCACCGTTTTGGCCATCACCCGGCCTTTCTATGCGGGTGCCCTCGACCAGTCCACCATCGGCGATGGCCGCTCCTTCCTCGCTGGCGGTCTGAATGCAGAAGTCGGCTTCCTTGGTACGCTCGCCCCCGGTCTTGGTGATGGCGTCGCCTCCCGCACCTATCGACTTGCAGGCGGCAACAGCCTCAACGGCAATAGCAACCTCGCCATCATTGGCACGGACAACATCCTCAATGACGCCGCAGCCGCAGGCACGTCACTCCAGGTTGGGGCTCGAAACAGCATCGTCAATGCGGGTGTGGTGCAGCCCACCGGCAACACCTTGATCATCCGTAACTCAAACAGCTACACGGGTGGCACTTGGATCGGTAAAGGCAACACGGTCACCTTCGATACGGGCGGTTCACCTGCGGGTTCAACCCCATTCGGCTCTTCCAACGGCACGCTCTCAGGCCTGGCCTCGGGTATTGAAGTCTTCGGCACGCTGCAAAACAACGGCATCGGCTCGTCTTACGTGAATGCTGCCACTGGCAAGAACTCCATCACGCCTACAATTCGTCCGGCTGGCGGCATCATCGTTAACGATCAGCTCGGCATCGCAGCGGGCGGTCAGGGCCGCTGGGCAGATTCCGACGCCAATGGCGGCGGCGTCGCCCTCGGCAACGGCTTCTTCCAATACAGTGGCGCAGCCGGTCTGCCCTCGGTGGAAACCATCGGCACCCTGACCGTGGGTGGCGCGGGCCAGGTGCGAGTCAACCGCACCAATGACGCTGGCACCGCCACCCTCACGCTCTCGAACCTCACCCGCACTGCCCCGGCTGCCAACGGTGTCGCTGGCGGCACGCTGACCATCGAACCCCGTCAGGCAAATACTGCCACGGGCAGCATCCTCGGCATCCCCAACCTCGCCACCACCCAGGCGCAACAGGGCGCTGGTTTTGTCCGCCTAGTCACCACCAGCGGCGCTCCCACCCTCGGCGGCACTACCGTCAACGGCACTGGCGTCACCAACCCAGGTATGGCTCCCGCGTGGATCATCGACTCGCAGGCCAACAGCTTCGTCACCTACAACCCGACGGCGGCCACCACTGGCTTCCAGCCCCTCGTTTCTTCCGCCACGCCGAATCCCGGCCAAGTTTCTTACAACAAGATCATCACTGCTGCGCTCACCGCTAGCGCGATTGTCACTGGCGACATCGTTGATTTGACCACAACGGGCAATACCCTGGTCGATGCCACGACGACGGTTTACGCGCTGCGTGCTGGCCAGAGCCTAAATGCAACCGCTGCTGCCACCCTGAACATCACCAGCGGTGGTTTGCTCTTCAACAATGGCGCGGCAGTTACCTTCAACGCCGCAGCCTCAGCCGCCAATGCTCAGCCAGTGACCATGACCCTGCAATTTGGCGGCGGCACGGGTGAAGGCTTCATCTACAAAGGTGTTGCCTTCGATCAGACCATCAACGCCAACATCAGCGCCTCCGCGCTGACCCTCTTCGCCAACCAGGGCAACAACAACACCATCACGTTGACGGGTAACAACGTCATCACTGGCCCGATCACCGTGAACACTCGTATTGTCGCCCAGAACACACTTTCCAACACGGGCACGACTCTCGGTGGCGTCTTCAATAACCAGGACGTGATCCTCGGTGGCTCCACGGGTGCCTCCCGTGACAACAACCTCATCCGCCTCACGAGTGCCGTGGACGATGCCACGGGTGGCGGTCAGGCCAGTAACTCTGTCGCGACGTCGCTCTTCAACAGCACCTTCTACGTGAATGGGGAGTCCCGCCTTGACAACAACAGCACGGCCATCACCCAGCGCATCCAGAACCTCACCATCGCCGACCGCGGCCCACGCAGCCCAATTGCGCTTTCCATTCAGGGCGTCTATGTCCAAGGCATCACGACCCTGGGCTCGGCGACCTCGGACACTTCGATCTTCTCGTTCTTCGATCAGTTCGCAGTCACCACTCTTGCTGGTCTGGTGCAGGGTGGCACCTTGAGCAAGTTCGGCAACGGCACCCTCATGGTCGCTGGCACAGCCAACACCTTTGCGGGCTTGACCGTGAACGGCAACGACTACAACACCGCCAGCAGCATCGTCGGCAGTCTCACCCTCACCGGCAGTCCCTTCGGCAGTGGCCCGATTACCGTCAATCCCGGTGGTGCCCTCCGCATCATGAATGCCAGCAACATCGCCAGCAACAGCTCGATTGCGGTGAAGACCGACGGCATGGGCATCGGCTCCATCGGTGTCACCACCAATCTTACCCAAGCGCAGCTCAACGGCCTCTTCGGTGCAGGCGCAGGTCTGGCTACTCTGACCAGCACCAACGCCACCTACATCGGTGCCCTCACCCTGGATGCCAATAGCTGGAACAGTGCCATCGACATCGCTGCCCTCGAAACCGCTATCGGTGGCAGCAAGAAGCTCGTCATCGGCACCACGATCAATCCACTCCAGGTTTACTTCAACAACGGCCTCGTCAACTACTTCGCTAGCTCCATCACCTCGTCCTCGGACAATGTTATCCGCCTCGGTGCCGGTGGCAACCAAGGCACCATGGCCTTTGGTGTGGGCACCTTTGAAAACGTCTTCGGTGCTGGTAAGAACATCGAACTTGGTGCCGCCACAGCGACCAATGGCGGTGCCGCAACCCCGCTCATCAACGGCTACACTGGTATTTACGCGTTGAACACACGCAACACCACCTTCAACGGTTCGGTGACGGTTAACCCCGGAGCTCAGTTGAGCTTGGAAAACGCTTATGCCCTCGGCAGCGGCTCTATTGTGCTAAACCAGAACAGCGGCACTGCAGGCACGATTAACGGTAGCGGTTTCCGCGTCATCAACAGCCAGACCATTACCAATAATTTCACCGTCCCAGGCGATCTCGTTAATATCATCAGCGGCAGTGATGGCGCGAGTTTCAACGGCACCGTCAATCTCGCCCCAGGCGGCGTCGGCGGCACTAAACAGTTCGGTGCCAACTTCGGCAACGTCACCACTGCTTCCAATGTCGCCTTCAACGGCGTCATTTCCGGCAACGGCGTCAATATCATCAAAACGGGCGGCAACACCAACAACGGCGGCTCTTACATCTTCCGTGGTGCCAATACTTTCAATGGCACGACGACGATCAACTCCGGCTTCTTGGTCGCTGCTGGTAATGTCTCCGCAGACCCCACTGTCGCCGGCCCCTTCGGCATGAGCGACACCCCCGTCATTTTGGGCAACGTTGGCACGCAGAGCGCTGGTTCCATCAGCATTGGTGGCCAATACACCTTCGCGCGCGGCATCATCGCCACAGGCATTGTAGGCAACATCGTTCAGACCATTCGCGCTCAGACGCTGAATAACTCGGTCATCACGGGTGGTATCGTAACACAGTTCGGTGGCAATGGCAGTGGCCTTGGCATTGATTCAATCGGCACTTCAGGTGTCGGCGGCGTTCTCGACCTCCAAGGCCCCATCACTGGCCCTGGTAGCATTCAATGGGGCGCAGGCAATGCTGGTATCATTCGACTCAGCGCCAATGCCAACGGCATCAGCCCCAACACCTTTGCGGGTGGTTCAAATATTTTCCAAGCCCGCGTGCAAGTCGGTGCCGACGCCTCCTTCACCGGCACTGCGGCCTCGCCCACCATCATCAGCAGTCCCTTCGGCACTGGCTCCCTCATCCTCGGTCGCCAGGGCTCAAGCACTGGGGGTATCGCCAACCAAGGCCCAGGTTTCATTAGTATCGACGCTTTCGGCGGTGACCGCACCATTGTTAACCCACTTGGGACGATCAACCACAACGCATCCACTACCCTTAACTTTGGTGGCCGCAATAACCTGACCTTCTCGAACTCGGCGGCATGGGATCTGAATACAAGCACAATTTTCTCTCGTAACATTGCGGTCAACACGCCCGGCTCCGTCACATTCGCTGCTTTGCTCAGCAACGGCGGTTCAGAAGGGGTGAACCTTGTGAAGCAAGGCGTTGGCACTTTGGTGCTCACCAATACTGGCAACACTCAGCAAGTGCTCCTTACGACGAACGGCAACTACGGCACTACGGTCTTCATTGATGCGGGTGTGCTCAGTGTCGCTGCGGATGGCGCGCTCGGCCTCGCCACAGTGGTCAACGCGAACGGTGCGGGTGGCCAAGCTCACTTGGCGGGCAGCGCATCCGATGTGCGTCTGCGCGGTGGTGTGCTTCAGGCTACTGGAACCTTTGGGTCTGGTCGTACGATGCTGCTCACTGCAGCCAGCGGTATTGATGTCACAGCGGCAAATGTTCTCACGCTAAACAACACGCTCATTCCGACCGTTGGTACCTCTGCTCTTACCAAGATCAACTCAGGCACTCTCTCGCTGAACTTTGGAGCGGCCAGTAGCACCGTCGCCACCCTCACCATCGGTGGTTACCCCGTCGGCGGCGGCACGGTCAATAGCACGGCTACGGGCACCCTCCCCTTTGCGACAAGCACGGTCGCCATCCTCGGCGGCACCCTCGGTGTTGTCGGTGGTGGAGCTGCACAGACCCTCACCATCCCCACCGTCACCTTTGGCAGCGGTAGCCGCATCTCCCTCAATCGTGGCACGACAACCACCTTGCTCACCGCTACTGCCCTGACCCGCGCCAACCAAGGCACGCTCATCATCCAGCCGACCACAGCCCTGGCCGATCTCGGAGCCGCAGCGACCTTCGCCCAGTTGAAGACCAGCACCACGTTCACCACGACCAATCTGATGTTGGCCACGCCGACCGTCATCGCTCAAGACCCTTCCACCAACGACTTCAACTTCGTGCAGTATGGTGCCAACGGCTTCGCTCTCCACGGCACAACCACCACGGCTTCCCTCGCAGCAAGCGCTGCAACGAACCTCGCCGATCTCTCCGTAGCTACTGCCGCAGGCAACGGCAACATCGACATCTACGCCTTGCGCACCAGCGCCAATATCACACCAGGAACTGGCACCGTTATTCGCATCGTCAACGGTGGTCTCATCATGAACGGCACCACCACGCCACCGGTCATCAGCGCCAACCTCGAATTCGACGCAGTCACGGCTGGCACCGTGGGTGAAGGTTTCATCTATGTTCGTGGTGGTCAGTCCAGCGCGTCAACCATCTCCAGCAACTTCACCGCCACCAACCTCACCAAGTCCGGCACAGGCACCCTGCTGCTCAGTGGCACCGCTAACGTGATGAATCCTACCAACGCCGCGCTGCGCAATATCTCCATCAATGAAGGCACCTTGCAGTTCGCAGGCTCCAGCAGCCTGCCCAGCGCTGGCCTCATCACCCTCAGCCCGATGGATACGGGTATCGTCGATGTCAACGGCCAGAGCCTCACCATCGGTGGTCTCGGCAATGCCACCATCACCGCCACGGGTAACGTCTCCAACTCCGGTGCCGCTTCCACCCTCACACTCGGCGTCAACAACCTCACCGCCACCTTCGCAGGAGCCATCTCCGGCAACATCTCGGTGGTGAAGTCGGGCACAGGCACGCAGGTCTTCGCCTTCAACAACTTCACCGGCATCGGCACGGGAGGCAATACCTACACTGGCACCACCACCGTCAATGCAGGCCAAATCACCAGTGCCACAGGCATCTTCACCCCCGTCGGTGCCTTGACGGGCACCGGCATCAGCTCCTTCGGCACGGGCGGTATCATCCTCGCCGGTGGCCAGATTAACTTTAACAACTTGGCGTCGGCTAGCGAAGTGGATCACAGCATTGCTATTCTGACCCAAGGGCCAAACAACGGCTACGACATCACCATTGCGGCTAATAACAGCTTTGGCACCGCCAATACAACTTCGACGCTGAGCAACACACTTGGTGCTACACCGGGCAATGCTTGGCAGGCGATCAATACCCTCAATGTGCTAGCGCCAGTGATCACGCTTAGTGTAGGAAACACCACAGCGAACCAAGGCATCTTGGTTAAAGGGCAAACCACCTTTGCTGGCAATTCGATCATCAACATCCCTGGTTCCGCCGTGCTTGCTGGTAAAATCAGCGCAACAGGATTTACTCTCACAAAGTTGGGCGGACAAACCCTCTTTCTCACCAACACCGAACTCTCCACAGGAGCCAGTTCAGTCGGTTCCTGGAATTTGCTCGCAGGTATAACAGAAGCCCGTCTGTCGGATGGTGGCACCAATCCCTTGGGTTCCAACAGCATCACGCTCAACGGTGCGCAACTCAACATCCGCCATGACGGTGACAACCTCAGCGATGCCCAGACCTTGACCACCTTTGCTAGCACCGCCTTGACCATTGGCTCCACCGTAGCCCAAAGCAGCGCCAATTACATCACCAGTGCCAACGCCACCCTCAATGTGGATCGCCTCCAGGGCGGTGCCACCACTAAGACCGTCCAGTTCGGTGCCATCAACTTTGGTGGCCCCCTCGGCGCTCCCTTCCTGACTTTCTCAGGCACTTCGGCGAACAACTTTGCCGTCGAGTTCACTGGTGGCCTGACGATGGTCAATGGAGCCTACCTTTCATTGAGCAACAACCCGCTCACCATCTCCGGTGGCCTCAGCGGCAACGGCACCTTCTTCAAACAAGGCGGCGGTGAATTTGACCTCAACACGGTCGCCACCAACACCGGCGGCACCATGCTGTTCCAGGGCACCACCAACTTCGGTTCCTTCATCGGCAACACACGCACCCTCAGCACCACAGCGCAGTTTGCTCCTGGCGACATCACCGTCAATGTCGCCACTGCCCTACGCTTCAACAGCAGCAGCAACTTGAACGCTGCATCACGAGTCGATGCCCGTAGCAACTTGACCAACTACGCTCAAATCGGCATCAGCAGCAATGAGCCCGTCACCGCCTTCAACTTGCGTGCCCCTCTCGCCGCAGGGCCCTTTGGTAGCAGCTTGGTCACCTCCACCTCCACGGGTGCGGGCGTCCTCTCGATTAACAGTCCCAATTACACCCAGACGCTCGATCTCTCCAAACTCGGAGACGGTACTTGGTTCCTGGGTTCCAACAACAACGGCGCAGGTGTCACCACCCAGAGCAGCGCCAGTGGTGTCTATACAGGCTCCGCCGCCATCGTGCCCAGCCCAGCAGCTTACAACTTTGGCTCAAGCGCCTACACCGCCAACAGCTTCAACGCCAACAACGTCTATCGTCTCGGTGGCGGTGCGCAGTTCCTCAACATCGGCCTGCCCACTGGCAACACCAACGTGCTGACCAATACCTTGGGTGCCTTTGCCAAGAGCAGCTCCTTGGTCATCGGCTCGCCAGCGACCAATAGCACCAACGGCACCGCTCCTAACGTCATCGGCTTCGGCACGGGCACCGTGATCCTCAACACTGACCAGAACTACGCAGGCTACACCCTCGTCAATTTCGGCAGCACTTTCGAATTCCGCGGAGCCATGAGCAGCGCAGGTTATGAAAACTTCGGCATACTCGCCGCTGGCGGCAGCGCGGGCACGTTCAACGGCGTCACCGCAGCCAACATCGTTTCTCGCCCTGGTTCAACTCTCCGCCTCGACAATACCTTCGATCTCACCGCCAATTCCGCAGGCCGCTGGGGCGATTCCACCGCTGTCAACCTTAACAGCTCAACCTTCCGCCTCGTCGGCAACGCCAGCGCTGACATCCGCGAAGTGGTTGGCAACGTCAACTTCAGCGGCAATGCCTTCCTCACTTCGCAGCGCTCCCTCGCAGGTCGCTCTGTCGATTTGAATGTGGCCGGCTTCACCCGCAACACGGGAGCGATGCTCTCCATCGAGCCTACCAACGGCTCGCAGCTCGGCACGGACGAACGCATCACCGTTTTCGGAGCCAATCTCGCTGCCCAGATCGCCAATATCCCCGGCGGTATCACCAGTGGCATGGTATCCCCCGCCTTCTACAACAACCGCGATATGCAGTTCCTCACCTACAGTGACTTCGGCTTCGTCAACGCAGGCTTCAATTACCTCAGCAATGTCGCCAGCCCAGTATCGATCACGGGCGGCACCAACCGCGCTCTCTTTAACGCCACAACCACGGTGACCATCGGCACGGGTGTCACCATTGATGTCCACGCGCTCCGCCTCGACAACAATGGCGTCGCAACCTTCTACAACCCTAACACTGTGGCTTCCAGCACCGAGAAATTCATCATCCGCAGCGGTGGTCTCTTGGTCAATGGCACCAGTCAAGCCTTCTCTACCCAGGTCAACGCAGGTTTGCAATTCGGCCCCACGGGCACACCCACTGAGGCCCTCATCGGAATCCAGACCAACACCTTCATCATCGGTGACTCGGGCAACGTGAACACCTCAGGCCAGATCACCGCCACCATCATTTCCAAGTCGGGTGACGGCACACTCCAAATCGACTCAGAGCAATCCGGCTTCAGCGGCCCGATCTACCTCAACCGTGGCACGCTGAGCCTACGCACCAATTCCGCATCAACCAACGTGGGCGGCGTCAACGGCACCATCTTCTTCAATGGCCCAACAACGACCTTGAATTTGCGCTCTGATGTTGCTTCCACCTTCAACAACAGCCTCTCGCTTGCCTCTGGTGTCTTGATGGCCAATATCAACGTGGGCCGTGGGTTTGTTGCTACTGGCACAGGTCTCCTACAATCCATCAACGGCGGTTTGACCTTTGGCGGTTCCCCTGGCGACCAAGGCCAGACCTTGACCGTAGCGGGCGACAACACCTATGCCTTGCAGATCAACGGCACCACCAACCTCGGCCCTGTGGGCAATGTCTTCTTTAACTTGACCAACGCCAACAACCAGAGCGCCACCCTTGCTGGCAGCATCACGGGTTCAGGCACCATCATTCGTGAAGGCTCTAGCTCCGGCACACTCTTCCTTGGTACCAGTGGCGTGCTTCCCACCGTTGGCAACACTGGCACAGGTGGCGTCACTGCCTACGTCGGCACGGTGCAGGCCAATGCCCTGCCCGTCACCCCTGGTGCCAACAGCAATATCAACTCCGCGATCAACTACCTCGGCACTGGCCCCGTCACCCTCGCGGGTGGCGCACTCAATGTGCGTGTGGACGGTGACAACAACGCCACGGGCCGCATTTATACCTTCCCCAACGCCGTGACGGTGACAGGCAACTCGACCTTCAACACGGATCGCATCACTGCCGCAGGTGGCACGGTGAAGATACTTGCTTTCCCCAGCCTTAACATTGGTGGCCAAACCCTCACCACGACTGCTGGCAACACCTTTGCCGCCCAGTTCAATGCCGTCAACCTCAGCGGCACCGCAACTCTCTCTAATGCTAATGACACCGTGTTCAAGGGCGTTGTGGATAAAGGTGCTGGCCTCTATGTGGTAAAAAGCGGTGCAGGCACCCTTTGGTTTGATGACAACACCAGCTCCTTCGGCAGCAGCACAAGCGGCGGCATCTACGTCAATGCAGGTCAGATCCGCTTTGGCAACACAGGCACCGTGAGTACCACAGCCACGGCGGGTGCCAATTCCATCCAACTCAATCCCTCCGCTACCATTCGCGTGGAAGGTGCTGGCAACCTTGGAGCAAGCCAGTTGACCAGCATCGGCACCACTTGGTCTTACCCCACCGAGCGTCTCGGTGCCATCCTCACCCAAGCCCAGATTGCGGGCTACACCAACGCAGCCTCGACCAAAACCCAGCTTCGTATCGACGTAGCCAGCTATAACCAGGCGCTCACCATGGGCAGCATCGGCGACGGCTCCTTCTTCCTCGGCACGCAAGGCTCCCAAAGCTACACCGCCGATACCCTCGGCGCGGGCACCGCAGCCACCCTTGGCCAGATCGGCTTTGTCTCGGGTGCTTCCGGCACCTACCGCCTCGGCATGAACGATGCCGCTGGCTCGATCTTCACCCTCGCCCCCGCCACCGCTGCGAGCAATGTTCTCACTGGTGCCACCGCCAATGTCGTTGTCGGCAACCTTGTTATCGGCGGCAACAATGGCAGCGGCACCGTCCTCTTCAACCAGACCAACAACTTCGGAGGTGGGCTCACCATCAGCCGTGGCAGTGAAGGCCGTATCCAAACCGGCACCGCTAACACTCCCCTCGGTTCTGGTCAAGTCGATGTCTTCGGCACCCTGCGTGCAGTTGCCGCAGCCGGCACCTTTGTTGGTGGCGGCACGACGAACACCAACGCGATCGTCATGCACCCCGGTTCATCCGTGATTCTTGATGGCACCGGCTCAGCCAACAACGCTAATCGCTGGGGCACGGACGCGGTCGCCCTGAATGGTTCCAACTTCACCATGCAGGTGCTCACGGCGACTTTCCAGAATGAATCTGTTGGTGCCATCACCTATGCCAACGGTTCGCGTATCGGCATTAACAATCCCGGCACGCCAACAGGTGCAAACATCCTCACGACCACCGGAACGCTGACCCGCACTGGAACCGGCACGGTTGTCTTTGTACCAGCCGACATCTTCGGTACGAATGCTGCCAACACTGATAACTTTGTGGCCAGCGGTGGTCTCCCTGCGATTGTAACAGCGGGTGTCAATATGCTACCCGCTTACATCGTTAATGGCGACGCCACAGCTGCACGTCAGTCCTTCCTCACAGACGCGGGGGGGGGCAGCAACCGCCTCGTCAATGTCACTTACACGGATACGAACTTCGCCGCCCCCACCAACGCGAAGATCGGAGACGTCACAGCCACCACCACGCTTGCAGGAAATGTCTCCATTTTTGCCTTGCGCGTCGGTGCCTTCACCATCAACTCCGCGCCCGGACAGCTCAATACAATCACACTCAATCAGGCAGCGGTGGCTGGCGGCGGCATCCTGACGAACGGTGCGGCTACGATCAATCCGAACCTAAATTTCAATGGCCAGGAAGCGATCATCGCTGCGCTGTCCAACTTGACCTTGAACGGTGACATCTCCAATGTCAGCAGCGTCGGTATCACCAAGTTCGGTGGTGGTGCGTTGATCATTGGTAAGGATCAGACCGACGCCGCACGCGGCACAGGCAATGGCTACGCCAGTGGTTGGACAATCAACGAAGGACAGCTCACCCCCAACACTTTCGGAGCCCTCGGCAACGCCGTTGCAGGTAACTTTGTCAAGCTCAACGCCAGCACCCAAGCAGGCACGAATGCCAACGGTATCGCCGGTGCTGCTGTGTTGCGCCTCGCCGTCAACGCAGGCAACCCCTCGCTCAACTACTACACCATGGGTGATCTCCAGGTGCTCGACGCAGCGACCATCAGCTACGATCCAGGAGCCAATGATCGCATGAGCGCCCTTGGTGCTGCGGGTTCTCTCTCCAACGTCGTCGTCACCTCCACAGGCGGCACCCTCAACGATGCTCAATTCTTCCTCGATACCAATCGCGACCGCACTGAACTCGTCGTTGGTAATCTCCAGATCAGCGGCACCAATGCAGGTCTTCAGTTGCGCGTTCACAACAGCAACCAAGCCAGCGGCACCCAGTCGGGCCTCTCGGTCGCAACCCTCGTCGGAGCTTCCGATACCCGCCTCACCAAGATCGGCACAGGCGAACTCCACGTCCGTGGTAATAGTTCCTCCTTCAGTGGCAGCGTCGCCATCGAGCAAGGTGCGATCGGTGTGTATAACAATGGCTCACTCGGCACAGGTGCCACAACGGTGAAGCGCTACGGCGTGCTGGATGTGCAGACCGCCAACTATGTCTCCACCGGCACGGTAGCCTACCAAACAGGTGGCATCGAACGCTGGAGCATTGACGGTGCTCGCGCAGGCACCTTGAGCCTCGGCGCAGGCACCCTGCAAGTGAACAACGACCAAACCGCCAACACGCTCGCCGTGACCATGGGCGGCGGTTCCATCGAAGCTTTCCTTCGCACCGACGACAACCTCACTGGTGGCCAAGGCCAAGCCGTCTATCGCACTCTCAACTCCGGCATCACCTTCAACCTCACCGCTGATTCCTTCTTGGGCCAAAACATCAATCAAGGTGCGGCAGGCTTCGACAATGGTCGTTCGCCTACCGTGTTCAGCCCATCAGGCAACTCGCTCATCGGTGCTGTGCTTGAAATCAAAGGCGTGATCAGCGGCGCTGGTGGTCTCACCAAGCAAGGCTACGATGTTGTCACCCTCTCCGGTGCCAACACCTACTCGGGTCAGACCAACGTCCTGCAAGGACTGCTGCGCATTGGTGCGGCCAACAGCTTGCCCACCGATAACGTCCTGAGCACCACAGGCGGCGGCATGTTCGACCTTAATGGCTACAACCAGACCGTGAGTCGCATCACCTCGCCCGCGAGCGGCCTGACCGCAGGCACCTCCAACCCCCTCGGCAGTGGCTACATCACCAACACCATCCTCGGCACCACCAACACCCTCACGGTTGGCAGCGGCACTCCAGGCTCGGCAGCCGACTTCACCTACGGCGGTGTGATTCAACACAACATTGCCCTGGCAAAGGCTGGCACTGCCGTGCTGAGCCTCACCAATGCCAACACCTACAACGGTGGCACCATCGTCAATGCAGGCTGGCTGAACGCCGCCAATGCCGTTGCAGGCGTCGGCGGCTCAGCCACAGGCACTGGCGGCGTCACCATCAATAGCACTGCCACTCTCGCAGGTGCAGGCACCATTGCTGGCATTGTCACTCTCAACGCAGGTGGTGCCATCCAACCAGGGGCCTTGGTTCTTGGCACTCCTGGAGCCCCAACTAGCGTCGGTGGCACCCTCACCATGGGTGGCCTCGTCATCAATGGCGGCTCGTTTACCTTCCAACTTGGCAGTGGCACCTCTGACTTCATCACCCTCACAGGCAGCGATCCCGTCGGTGGCTCCGTGCTCAACATCACCGCAGCGACCGTCTTCAATATCCTCAACGGTGGTGGTTTCAGCAACGTCACTTATAACCTTATCAGCTACGCCAATGGCACCGTAACAGGCTTCGGTTCGCTCCCATTGCATCCCACCAGCCCAGTGGCCGGTTTCATCCTGACCACCAACAACAACACGCTCACCAAGATGATCGAGTTGATCGTGCAGCGCAATACGACGGCTGTCTGGACAGGTGCAGAGGATCAAAAGTGGAATAACCTCAATCATGCCGCACCCAAAAATTGGGTCGATCTTGTCGCCACTCCGGCGGACTTCCTTGATGGCCTTGATGTCACCTTCGACAACACCGCCACGGGCTTCGCTCCAGCCCTTGATGGCACCGTCAAGCCCCTCAGCGTCGTGTTTGGCCACACCACAGGCAGCTACACCCTGTCCTCCGCGAACAGTTTGGTCACCGATAAAATCTCAGACAATCTCTTCAACGGTGGAGTGGGCGACACAGATGGCTCGACCGCCGTCATCACCAACGTCACCAACACAGGGAGCTACACCGTTGGCATGACCATCAACGGCCCTGGCATCCCTACAAATTCCGTCATTACCGCCGTCGATACGGGCCTGAACACGATCACCATCAACGTCAACTCGAATGCGGTCAGCACGGGCGGAACCCTCACAGGCACCACGGTGCCCACCTTCGTCAAGAACGGCGCAGGCACGCTGATCATCAGCGCAGGCAGCAGCGACTTTACAGGTGGCTCCACCATCGGCGCAGGCACCCTCCAGCTCAATGTCGGCACCACCGTCGTCACCAGCGTGATCACGGGTGGCCCGCTCGGCACGGGAACCATCAACGTTGGAGGTTCAACCGTGCGCGATAACGGCACGGCCATCACGATGGCCAATGCCCTTCGCTTGACAGGCAACACCACCTTCGACACCACAGGTGGCGGCAGCTTGACCTTCACCAATGAAGTGCCCGCCAACACCACTATCATCACCAACCCCTCAGCTACCACCACTCTGACGGTGAACAACACCACTGAGATTCAGCAAGTCATCTCCGGCAGTGGTAAGGCCATCACCAAGGCTGGCACGGGCACCTTGCGCTTCACGGCGGTGAATACCTACGACGGCGGAACCTCCGTCACCAATGGCACCTTGGAACTTGGCACCACGGGCAACCTCGCCTCTGGCACTTCCTTGTCCGTCTCTGCAGGTGCCACGGCCAACCTCAACAACGCCTCGCAGCAGACTCTCAGCACACTGACTGCCTCTGGTGCCGTCAACCTCAACACGGCGACCACGACCACCGTGACCACCCTCAATGGTGCGTCCACGGGCGTCATCACCCAGGGCACTGGCACCTCGATTCTCTCGGCAGCGAACGGCACCTATGCAGGCACGATCACGGGTTCGTCCACCTTGACCAAAGCTGGCGGTGGTGCTGACAACCTGACTCTGACCAATGGAGCTAGCAACTTCACGGGCGGCACCGCCCTGAATGCAGGCACCCTCACTGTTGGCGCTAGCACGACCAGCGGCGCTACGATCACCTCTGGCCCCATCGGCACGGGCACACTCACCATGGCCTCAGGCACCACGCTGGCGGGCGTCACCGCCGCCCAGACGCTGGCCAACGCCTTGCTCATCAATGGCAACATCACCTTCGGAGGAACTAACCTGACGATCAATGGCACCGCCCTCACTGTCCCCACCAAGATCACCTTGGGAGCCGCCGCTCAAGTCACGGTTGGCGCTGGCATCACTGACAGCTTCGTTAGCGAGTTGACAGGTAGTTTCGCCCTCACCAAAGCGGGTGCTGGCCAGTTGAATCTCGAAAACGTCAACAACACCTACAACGGCGTGACAACCATCCTCGCAGGTGTGCTCGGCGTCGATTCCTTAGAAGTGCAGACCGGCGTTGCCGCCACCAACTTTGATAGCATCGGTGCCTCATCGAATGCCGCAGCAAACCTTGTCTTCAGTGGCAATTCTACCCTCCAATACAACGGCACGGGCAGCACCACAGATCGCCAATTCACCGTGAACACGGGCATCACTGCCACCCTTGATGCCTCCGGCACGGGTGCCTTGGTCTTCTCGCCCACAGCGGCTCTCGGCGGCGGTGCAGTTGCCCGCAACATCGTGCTGACAGGCTCCAACACCAACGTCAACACCCTGTCTGCTCTGCTGAACCTGCTCACTGGCACCGTCACCAAGACCGGCAACGGCACTTGGTTGTTGAACCAACCCGCCAGCACCTACACCGGCAACACCGCCATCAACGGCGGCATCCTTCAAGTCACCAAGCTCGCTAATGGCGGCTCAGCCAGCAGCATCGGTCAGGCCGCCAATACCGCCGGAACCCTGCTCTTCAACAATGGTGCCACCCTCCAATGGGTCGGTGCCGCCGTGCAAGTCAACGACAGCACCGACCATTTGATGTCTTTCGTCGCAGGCAACGGCATCATTGATGCTTCCCCTACCGACAGCACCAAATCACTCACCTTCAGCAATGCAGGAGCCGTGTCCTACTCGGGTAGCCCTGCTAACCAAGGTAAGACACTGACATGGACAGGCACAGGCGGCACCATCGCCAACCCCAACGTCTTTACGCCCACCATCGGCAACAACGGCACGGGCACGACCCAAATCGTCAAGGACGGCACAGGTGTGTGGAGGTTCGCGGGCCTCAGCTCAGCAACCGACTTCTTCTCCATCCGCAACGGCACGGTCATCGTGACCAACGTACAGAATGGCGGCGTCGCCAGCAACCTTGGCCAGTCCACCGCCATCGCCGGAAACCTCTTGATTGGTAGCAGCACAACTGCAGGCACGCTTCGCTTCGAAGGCACGGGCAACGTCAACAACTCCACTGACCGCACCTTCACCCTCGGCGCAGCGGGTGGCACCATTGATGCCTCCGGTGCTTCTGGCACAGCGCTCAACATGACCATCACCTCATCCGTGACCATGGGTGGCCCAACCACTACCGCTCGCACCTTCACCCTGACTGGCTCAAACGCCGACACCAACACCTTCTCCCCCGTGCTGCCCAACGGCACTGGCGCAGGCACCACCAGCCTCGCCAAGACCGGCACAGGCACCTGGCAGTTGAACAGCGTCAACACCTATACGGGCAACACCACCATCAGCGCAGGCACCCTACGCAACGGCATCGCCCAAGCCATCGCCGCCACCAGCCCCGTGATCGTTGCCCCCAGTGTCGCCAGCGGCACGGCCACTTGGAACCTCAACAACCTGAACAACACCAGCAACGTCATCACCCTCGGTGGAGCCTCAGCCAGCGTTGCTTCAATAACGACAGGAACTGGCACCTTGACCCTCGGCACCAGCGTCACCTACGATGCCACCAGCAACCCTAACGGAGCCACCATCAGCGGCCTCGTTGCCATGACTGGCTCGCGTAGCTTCGTCATCGGTGACAGTTCTGCTGCTGCCGCTGATCTCACCATTAGCGCTAACATCTCCGGCACTGCGGGTGCCCTGGTCAAGTCTGGCGCAGGCACCTTGGTGCTCTCCGGCACCAACTCCTACACGGGCACAACGCTGGTTTCGGCTGGCACGCTGCAGCTTGCCGATGGAACTACGGGTGCGCTCAATGGAACCGGCACTGTCACCGTGGTGGCAACGGGTGCGACCATCGCCACCGCTCCTGTCCTATCGGGCGGCTCGGGCGGCAATGTAGGTGTCGCGGTGATTGCAGGTCTGACCGTGATCGGGAATACGGGAACCAACACCAACGTCGGTGTGATCGCCCCAGGTATTGGTGCAAACACGGGGACGAGCAACCAGACGCTAACCTTCACTAACGCTGGCACGGCGCTGACGGTCGCTGGTGGTTCGCAGATGCAACTCAGCATCACGACACCAACCGATGCAGCCAATAGCGCGATCATCGCTGCTCTGATGTCAGGCACCTATATGGATGCTTCTACCTATCTTGCGACCTTCGGTGGAAGCCCACCCTCCTATACATCCACCGCTCCATCTTCCGTCGGGAATTACGATTACATCAAGCTGACCAATGGGTCGCTGTCGCTAGGCACTCGCAACGGTGGTTTTGGCAACGGCACTGTTTCGATCCTCGATAACAGCTATCTGACGAATGCCATGCTCGGCGACGTCTTCAACCTGCTCGACTGGCAAGGCACCATCGGTGGCAGCTTCACCAACGGCTCAGGCTTTGTGCAGGGCGGTGTGCAGGGCGACCTTGATCTGCCTACGCTGGGCGGCACTCTCTACTGGGATACGTCCGCCTTTGCAAGTCACGGTGTCCTGGTCGTCATCCCAGAACCCTCCCGTGCGCTGCTGTTGATGTTTGGCCTGCTGGGCCTCTGCTTCCGCCGTCGTCGTAGCGGGTTCTAATGACCTCGTAGGCGCACTCGCCAGAGTGCGGTGCGCCTTTCTTGGTTTTGCAGCTATTGGGAACTATGATCAGCCGTAGGGCGAAAGGACGTGACTCACAATAACGAGGACAAATTCGGCTAAAGCCTCGACTCCTACGTGACTCTTCACAGCGCTCGGTTTGCTCACGTTGGAGTACGAGGCTTTAGCCGATTTGTCCTCGTCCTTGCCATCACTATGCCTCTGGGTGATTGCCCCCTTATTGCTGCTTGGCCGTATCGTGGGGCAGGCTCTGCGGGTTCTTGTGCCTGATGCTGGCTGCCCAAAAGCCTAGAGTTGACAACTCCAGCTGCAAACGGACTCATAGCGCCCCCTGTGCAGCCTTGGGGCTGCCTCATTTTCTAGCCTCCAAGTTTGTTCATCGTGTCGCTCGCCAACTCCACTCTTGCCTCCCTGCGTCTGCGTCTTCAAAAGCGCGAGATCACTTCGCAGGACATCATCACTGACCTCACGCACGCTATCGAAGCGGCCAATCCCACGCTGGGGGCTTACCTCAGCTATGATGTCGAGGCCGCGCTCGCGGAGGCGGCGTTGGCCAATGCGGATAGCCCGCTGGCTGGGGTGCCGATTGCGATCAAAGACAACATCAATGTGCGTGGCCAGCCTTGCACCTGTGGCTCGAAAATATTGGCGGGCACTTACACCGCGCCGTACGATGCCACGATCATTCAAAAGCTTCGTGCAGCGGGTGCGGTGCCTTTTGGTCGGCTGAATATGGATGAGTTCGCCATGGGTTCCTCCACCGAAAACAGTGCGCTCGGTGTCACGCGCAATCCCTGGGATCACACGCGCATCCCTGGCGGTAGCAGTGGTGGCTCGGCGGCTTCGGTGGCGGGTGGTATTGCGATTGCTGCGCTGGGCAGCGACACGGGCGGTTCGATTCGCCAGCCTGCGGCGCTGTGCGGCGTGGTGGGCCTGAAGCCCACATATGGCCGTGTGTCGCGCTACGGCCTCGTGGCCTTCGCTTCATCGCTCGATCAGATCGGCCCCATCACCCGCACGGTGGAAGACGCGGCGCTGGTGTTGAACTACCTTTGTGGGAAAGACGGGCGCGACTCCACTTCGCTTGATGTCGAGGTGCCTGACTTCACGGCTGATTTGCAAAAGGGCATCAAGGGCCTGCGCATTGGTTTGCCCAAGGAGTACTTCGTCGGCGGCGTGCATCCCGATGTCAGTGCAGCGGTGGATGCCGCGATCAAGCAACTCGAATCGCTCGGTGCGGAGATGGTGCCTCTCTCGCTGCCGCACACGGATTGTGGCGTGGCGACTTATTATGTGCTCGCTCCGGCAGAGGCTTCGTCGAATCTCGCGCGCTTCGACGGCGTGCGTTATGGGCACCGTGCGGCGAGCACGGGCGACTTGCTCGATCATTACATGAGCACACGCGCCGAGGGCTTCGGTCCCGAGGTGAAGCGCCGCATCCTGCTGGGCACCTACGTGCTGAGCAGCGGCTACTACGACGCCTATTATTTGAAGGCGCAGCGTGCGCGGACACTCATCCGCCAGGACTTCGATGCGGCCTTTGAGAAGGTCGATCTCATCCTCTCGCCCACTGCGCCATCGCCTGCGCATAGCTTTGGCAGCATGAAGGCCGACCCACTGCAAATGTACCTGGAAGACGTCTTCACCATCGCCGCTAACCTCGCGGGCTTGCCCGCTATCAGCGTGCCTTGCGGCTTCTCGCATAGCACGGGCAAGCCCTTGCCTGTGGGTTTGCATCTGGTGGGCAAGTCGCTCGATGAGGCCACTCTGCTGCATGCTGCCTACGCCTACGAGCAGTCCACCGAGTGGCACAAAACTACGGCCACAAGTTGGCAAGGACAAATCGGCTAAAGCCTCGTACTCCAACGTGGCGATTCATTGCCTTGGGCCGAGCGTTTCCTGGCGTACGTTGGTCACGTTGGAGTACGAGGCTTTAGCCGATTTGCCCTCCTTTATCCCGAACGCCGCGTTTGATATCAATCCTCATTGCCGACTTCTAAACCTCTGCATTTGCCGTTGATCCCCACGCGCAAGTTTGTAACAATCGCGCCTCACCCCAAACTCATCATGAAACTGACCTCGTCATTCATCGCCGTCGTTGTGCTCGCCTTTGGCAGCGCCTTTGCCGCAGAAGCTCTGAACACCAAAGACCCTGTCTCGGGTGATCCGGCGAATCCTGCCATCACCAGCACTTACTCGAAGACCGTCGAGTTCTGCTGCGCAAAATGTAAGGGCAAGTTTGAACTCACGCCCAAGGCCTACATGACCGCCATCAAGAGTGCTCGTCGTGGCCAGTGCCCGCTGAGCAACAAGGCATCGGTGTCGGGTCAGAGTACTGTTTACAAGCGCGAGGTGGCCTTCGCCAATGCGGCGAACAAGGCTAAGTTCGATGCGGCCCCTGACCAGTACATCGCCAACGTGCGGTAACCTTGGAAGGTTGAAGCATAGAGCGGCGAGGGTTTCGACCTCGCCGCTTTTTTTGTGCTGTGCGGTCGCCCATTTTTCGCATCGCTCTGCGCACTCCGCGCTTGTAGCATGGGGCGCATTCGCCTTTAACAAGGCCTGCGGAATCCGCGCCCCCTTTTACCCATGCCCACCATCCCCATCCTCATGCCCCAGCTCGGAGAATCCATCGCCGAGGCGACGGTGATGCGCATCCTCATTCAGCCGGGACTATCGGTCACTGCTGACCAGGACATCTTCGAGGTCGAGACGAATAAGGCGACGATGGGCGTCATCTCGCCCGTGCTCGGCAAGGTGGTGGCGGTTCACGCGTGTGTGGGCACCAGTTATGCCGTGGGGGCCACGCTGGCGACGCTGGAGGTCAGCGAGGCTGATGCGCGGTCGATGGGTTTTTCCCAGAAAGCGGAGCCGCCGCCTGCCCGTGCCGAGGAGCCAGAGGACGGCGAGAAAAAGGATGTCGTTCACTTCGCCATTGATGAGGCCGACACAATTTACCAACGCCAGCCCAAGGTGGAGCCCAGCATCGGCGGATTGCCCGTGCCTGCGGGTGCGGCTGGGGCGAGTTACATTTCGCCACGGATGCGCGCACGGATGGCCGAGTTGGGGCTGAATGCTGCTGACCTCGCAGGCGTCGCGGGCTCGGGCGCGGCGGGGCGCGTCACGGTGGAGGACTTCGAGCAGTTCCTGCGCAGCCTGGAGCAGCATCGCATGACACCCGCCTCGCCGATGCGCATCGCGGTGGCCGACTCGATGCGCCGGAGTTGCACGCGTCCCATTGCCACCGTGGGTACCTCAGTCATCCTGGAGCCGCTGCTGGCCCATCGCCGCAAGACGAATCCCAAGGCAGGCCCAGCGCTGTATGTCATCCGTGCGCTGGCTCTGGCCATCGCGGAGAACACCGCCGTCGCGGGTCGCCTGGTGGGCAATCGCATTGTGCATCCTCTGGCTATCGACATCGGCTTCGCGGTGGAAGTGGATGATGGTGTGATGGTGCCGACGCTGCGCGAGGTGGAGAAGAAGCCGCTGGCGACGCTCGTCGAGAGCTACACCCTCATGGTTGAGCAAGCCCGTGCCCGCCGTCTGCCCAAAGATGTGAATCGCCCTGGCATCGCTACCGTGACGAACTTCGGCACGTTCGGCATCATCTGGGCCACGCCCATCCCGCTGCCCGAGCAGAACCTCGTGCTGGGCCTGGGGGCAGGGCGCAAGGAGCCTGTGTGGAGCGATGAGGTGAATCAATTCATCCCCGTGATGATGGCCGAACTGACGCTGAGCTTTGACCACCGTATTCTCGATGGCGGCGGCGCGGGGCGTCTGTTAGCGCGGGTGTCGCAGCTTCTCCAGGAGCCTGAGAAGTTGTGATGTGGGGCTCTGAATGAGCTTGATGCGGCTAAAGCCTGGACTCCAACGTGTGCCTTCAATATTCAGCGTCGTCCCAGTCTGCTCCGTATGAATCAATCGGATACAATTGCCACTGCCGCTCGCATTCATCCTTCCCCAAGGCCTGGATGATCTCCTGAGCACTTGACCACGGCCAGTCACTCCATTCACCGAGATAGCGATGCTTCACAGGGTTATGATGAATGTATTTCAGCGTCGCATGGTAGTGGTCAGGACTTTTTATGACCGTCTCTGCGGTATTGCACCAGACTTTACGCCCTCGACATTGCTCCTCGCCATTCCAGTAAAATGAAGTGCTCCCATGTAACTTTCCCAGGGCTTTCAGTAGTGGCATGGGACTGGTAGCACAGACGAGCGCGTGATAGTGATTGGGCAAGACAACCCATGCTGCAACGCTGATGCTGTTTTCCTGTAACGTGGAAAGCAGAGCCACTGTGAAGGCATTCATTCGATCCGTCGAGTAGCCGATGTGAGCCTCATGCTCGAAACAAGCGGCGGTGATAAGATAATGGCGCTGACCGCTGCCGAAATGGGGTGGGCTGTGTAGAGGGCGCCCCAGGCGACTACGCCAATGAACGACTTTGGTGCGTTCTTCGTGAGTCATGCTTCGCCAGCGATACATGATTCTGCGAATCCGTAGCGAGTTGCGAGTCGTCAAGGTATTCGTTGCTCACGTTGGAGTCCAGGCTTTAGCCGTCTTCAGGGAAGGCCTCGCAGGGACGAGGTGCTGAATGAGTGCAAACGGCTAAAGCCTGGACTCCAACGAGGATAAAGATAGCGCAATGAATGCGGAGGTTGGACTCCCAACCTGGCCTACTTTACCACGAACTGAGGTCGGCGTGCAGCCTGTCGTAGGACACGGACATGCTGCCACGGTCGGGGAGGGGCGCGGCATCGAAGTCCACGATCTCGACGCGACCACCGCGCAGAGCGGTGATGCCATTGCCCCCGCCTTTGCGCATGATTTCAGCAAGGGCGGCCTCGGCGAAGCGAGCGGCGAGGATGCAGTCTTGAGGGGTCGTGTGGCCACCGCGTTGCAGATGCCCAAGGACGCTGGGGCGAATCTCCAAATCGCGGTAAGGGCCGTCGGGGCGGCTGAAGTAGTCCTTGAAAGCGTCGGCCAGGACGTAGGCGCGGTTGCGCTTGATTTCAGGCTCGAATTTCACCCCTTCCGCGATGAGCACGATGGCGTGGGAGCGCCCTGCATTCATACCTTCTTCGAGACCTTTGGCGAGTTTGTTGATGGCCTTTTGGGTGAGAGGCTTATCCATGTCGGGCGTCACGATCATCTCGGCCCCGGAGGCAATGGCGGCGAGGCGAGCCAGCTCGCCACTTTCCCGCCCCATGGTCTCTAGCACCATCACGCGGCGATGGCTGCGTGCGGTGTCTTTGAAGTGATCGACGGCCCAGGTCAGCGTGCTGACGGCGGTATCGACGCCGAGCGCCATTTCGGTGAAGAGTAAGTCGTTATCAATGGTCGCTGGCACGCCGATGATGCGCAGGGTGCTTTCTTCAGCGAGCAGCTTTGCCCCAGATAGGGAGCCGTCGCCACCGCAGACGATGAGGGCGCGGATACCTAGCTTTTTCAGCATGGCGATGACTTTCTCACGGACTTCCTTTTGATGGAATTCAAGGCAGCGAGCGGAGCCTAGGATGATGCCACCCGTGCCGACGATGCCGCTCACGGAGGGGTGATCCAAGAGGATGAAGTCTTGATTATCCGAGATCATGCCCCAGCGCCCTTGGCGTTGCTCGATTTCGGCGCGGGTCTTGGCTAAGTTTTTGGCGTTATTGGATTTATTCGCCGCTGCGACGAGGCCACTGTAACCATTGCGCACACCGAGGACAGGGACTTTGTGGCGATTGATGCCGAGACGAGTCACGGCACGGAGGAAGGCATTCATGCCTGGGGCGTCGCCACCACTAAAGAGCACGGCGACAGGGCGGTCAGAGAGCGAGAACATAACGTGAGGGTAGGGGGTAGTCGTGCAAAGGGCGGCACGACGGGCCTGAGACATAGCAAACAATGCCATCGCAGCAAGGCGCGTAACTCATTTATGTGTCCACTTGACGAGTGCTGATAACCTGGGTTTATCTTTAGGCCATGATCCGCTTTATCGCCCTTATCTTTGTCGTCTCTAGTCTCAGTGCTCAGGCCCGTGTGGGGGAAACCATCGCGCAGTGCGAGGCTCGGTATGGACCGGTTGTCGAGAAACAGTCCGCTAAGCTCGCGGCGAGTGACAAGGAAGCCTGTGTCTTCAGCCGCAATGGCATCACGATCATCGGGGAGTTCAAGGCGGGTGTCGCTTGGCGCGTCGTCTATCGGATGGTGGACTTCGATACCGATAGCCTGGCCAATTTATTGGCTGCCAATGCTCTGGAAACAGGCTGGAGCAAGGTGCTGATGATTGGAGAAAAACACGTTCGCGCCACGCCGAATCGCGAGCGCTTGGCGATCTTTATCACGGGTAAACGCACCATTGATCCGAGCACACTGGAAGTCACCTCGGCAGAGTATGGCAAAGCCAATCGCAAGGAGTATGAGGCGCTGCTCGCGACGGTGCCAGAGCTGGTGAAGCGCCGTCTTAGCAATGATCCAACCAAGCCTTTGTAGTTCGTCATCGCTTCGCAGTTGCCCTTTCGCAGCATAAAAAACGCAGCGCTCCTTTCGAGGCGCTGCGTTTTTTATGGGCATCGGTGATGCCGGGCAAACCTTAGCCGATGGCCTTTGCGTAGTTGGCGGCGACGGCAGTCCAGTTCACTGCGTTCCACCAAGCGGCGATGTAATCGGGGCGCTTGTTTTGGTACTTCAGGTAGTAGGCGTGCTCCCAGACGTCGCAGCCGAGGATGGGGGTGCCGGACGTGTCCATGAGCGGGTTGTCTTGGTTGGGTGTGGAGGTGAGTGCGAGCTTGCCGTCCTTCACGACGAGCCAGGCCCAGCCACTGCCGAAGCGGGTGACGCCAGCCTTGGCGAAGGCTTCTTTGAAGGCATCAAAGCTGCCAAAGGCGGCGGTGATGGCTTCACCGAGAGCACCACTAGGCGCGCCGCCTGCGTCGGGGCCCATGATGTTCCAGAAGAGGGTGTGGTTGAAGTGGCCACCACCGTTGTTGCGCACGGCACCACGGATGGCTTCGGGCACGCTAGCGATGTTTTTGCAGAGGTCTTCGATGCTCAGGGCTTCGAGGTCGGCGTTGCCAGCGAGCGCGTTGTTGAGGTTGGTGACGTAGGCGTTGTGGTGCCGACCATGATGGATTTCCATGGTCTGCTGGTCGATGTGGGGCTCCAGGGCGCTGGAGGCATAGGGTAACGGTGCGAGGGTGTGAGCCATAATGATGTTGTGGTTTGGGGTTGAGCCGTGTGTTGTAACGCAAATGAGGCTGGCAGCAAGGTAGGAAAATCGGAAGCCTGTGATGGCTCGTGGTGTCATGTGTCGTTAAGGGAATGCGTTGCTTGAATGGCTCGCCAGGACGCGTTTAATGGCGCACTGTTTTTCTTCTCTTTAACCGAATGATCCTCGCCGCTCTCCCAGCCCCCAGCCCTTCAGGGGACATCTTCATGGCCTTCCTCAGCATCCTCTTCGAGGGTGCGCCTTACATTCTCGTTGGCACGATCCTCTCGGGTTTAATTGATGCCTTTCTGCCAGCGAAACTGCTGGAGCGAGCCCTGCCGAAAAATAAGGTGCTGGCGACTTTTGCGGCGGGTTTCCTGGGCCTTATTTTTCCAGTCTGCGAGTGCGCGATTGTGCCAGTGATCCGGCGGCTGGTGCAGAAGGGACTGCCCATTTCCTGCGCCTTCACTTACATGCTCGCGGCTCCGATTATGAATCCCATCGTGGCGATCAGTACGGCGACGGCGTTTCAAAATATGCCCGAGGGCTACGGCATCCTCGGCAGCTTTGGCATGACGCTGGCGCGTCTCTCGCTGGGTTATGTGGTCTCGGTGTTGGTGGGGCTGCTGGTGCTGCGCTACAAGGCTAGCGATCTGCTCAAGCCAGCGGTGCTCGCGGGTGGCGCGGGCCATCAGCACGGGCAGGCGGCTACCTTTGATGGCAAGCTGGTGCAGGCGATGCGTACGGCGATGCGCGACTTCCTCGACACGGCGATGTATTTCACCATCGGCGTGGGGATCACGGCGGTATTTAATACTCAGGTGAACCAAGCCATCTTGGCCACTGTCGCGGGCAATGATTACCTCGCGACTCCCTCGCTCATGGGCCTAGCCATTGTGCTTTCGTTGTGCAGCACTTCGGACGCCTTCATCGCTGCGCCGATGGCGATTTTCTCATCGGGTGCCAAGCTCGCTTTCCTGGTCTTCGGGCCGATGATGGACATCAAGCTGCTGTTCATGTACTCCGCCGTGTTCAAGCGCCGCGTGGTGCTGGCCATGCTGGTCGGGCTGTTCGTCGTTATTGGGCTGCTGTCGGGGCCTTGGGCTCGTATGATTTCCACCGTTAAATTCACCCCTGCTACTACCCTTTCAAAGCCATGAGCACCTCACGCGTCGTCACCCATCTTGTCAGCATCGCGCTGCTCCTACTCTGGGGCAGTGTGCAGCTTTATTTCTATGCCAGCAGTCGCTTGACGCACTATGTGTCGTCGGACGGTATCTTCCGCCCGATGGTGCTGGTTTCGGCGATTGGGCTGATCGTGTTGGCGATATTCAATCTCGCCACCATGGGAGCCGAGGAAGAGGGCTGCTGCGGGCACGACCACGCGCATGATGAGGATGACCCTAAAGACTGTGGGCATGACCACTCCCACGATCATGGGCATGTGCATGGTAAAGACTGTGGGCATGATCATGGCCACGCCCATGTTCACAGCGCTGACTGTGGCCACACGCATGACCATTCTCACGATAATAGCCACGAAGAGCATGGGCATGGCATTCTCAATGAATCCGGCCCCCTTGGGCGCACCATCGCCATCGCTATTCTTGCGGTGCCCGTCATCGTCGCGGCGGTGATGACACCTGATGCTTACAGCGGCAATGCCGTCATCAATAAAGGCCTCTACAACCCCAACTATGCGGACACCTCGCGTGCCACGGAGATGTCGCTGCGCAAAACGCCAGCCAGTGCGGCAGCGACGTCCAGTGTGCCTGCCGTAGCTGCGGTGAAGCAGGTGCCTGCGGGTGTCGCGGTGGATGCTGGTGGTCGTGTGCCGGGTAGCTCCGCCTCACCTGCGGCTGGTATCGAAGTCACCACGCCCAAGCTCCCCGCTGGCTCCACGCCACCTAGTCCCGCAGGCACGGCTACCGCCGAGATGGCGAAGAATGCCAGCCCAGCCGCCGCTTCACCCGCTGCTGCGGCGAAGAGCTACGGCAGCTTCACCCTTGAGGACTTGAAGGCGCAGGTACCGCAGAGCAAGGAGGGCAACTTCATCCTCGAAGTCCCCGAGCTGTACTACACCGCTGGCGATGTGGAAGTGCAGCGCGTACTCACTGGCCAGCCTGTGGAAACCAAGGCGCAAGTGATGCCTGAAAAGGTGAACAACGCCGAAGGCAAACGCTTGAGAATCCTGCGCCTGCTGGTGCAATGCTGCGCTGCGGATGCTCGTCCCTACTCGGTGCCAGTAGAATTTAAAGAGAAGGCACCCGTCTTCAAAGACATGACCTGGGTGGAGGTGAAGGGCACGATGAGCTACCGCAAAGAAGGCGATCAAACCGTGCCCGTGGTGCAAGTGACATCGATCACCGAGACCACCGCGCCGGACAATGCGATGCTGTATTAATGGTTACAGAAGCTCGAGCGGATGAGCTGGGCATGGCCTTCTACACCGAAGGTGTTGTGGAATTAAGCCCAGGGTTGCCGGAGACGAGCGCAAGCGAGTTGGAGGCTACCCTGGGTACGCTGAGAAGGCGAGACGCGCGAACCCACAACATCGCCAGCATCCGTGGTGTCCAGATGCGCCGCCCCCGAGCGATGCTTGCGGCTGGCGACGCTGGCTGAGGGGCGCTTCTGGTGTGCGCCAGACCCAGCCGTCTCTTGGGTTCGCGCACTGTTGTCTCGCGCCGTACCCAGGGTAGCCCAGCTCGCCGAGGCTCGCTAGGGCAACCCTGGGCTTAATTCCTCAACACCGTTGGTGTTATGAATCCGCGCCTGCGAGCCGCTGTCTTTCGGTGAGGACTGCGCATCATCCCACCACGCAACTCTGTCACCTTGTCATGCCTGTGTTCTCAACCTTCAAGAGGGCTCACTGCTTTTCCAGCGTCACGTAGTCGAGGCCGATCATGTTGCCTTTCGTGGCTGGGTTGGGTGCGGTTAGCGTGATCTCTAGCTTGGCGGTGCCTGCGTCGAGGTCGAGTAGGCCCCAGTCGAGCGGGCCGGTGGTGGTGACGCCTTCGTGGAAGAAGTCGATGTGCTCGGTGCCGATGGGTTGGCCGTTGAGTTTGATGGTGGCCACGCCGTAGTCGATGGCTCGGGTGAGGTTGGCGCTGAGTTTGTAGCGGCCTTTTTCGGCCACGGGGAGGGCGAGGGTGAGGGTGTCGCCCGCTTTGCCGCCGACCCACCAGAGTTGCTGCCCGGCGCTCCATTTGCTATCGCGGAAGCCGCCCATGCCTTGCATGCGAGTCTTGCCGTTGCCCGTTAGGCTGAGGATTTTTATCGACTCGCCTTCGAGGGCTCCGAGCACAGTCATCGCGGCAGCCTTGCCACTTGCGCCTGGAGTGTCGCGGTTACCCTGGCTTTGCAGGTAGGCGACGAGTTGTTGCAGCATCTCGGGCGGCAGCGCATCAAACAAGCCCTCGGGCATGGTGCTGGCCTTGGAGATGGTGCGCTTTTTCACTTCGGCCAGGGTGAGTGTTTGCTCCAGGCCGCCGGGCATGGCGATGCGGTAGGCGGCGGGGGTTTCTTCCTTGATGACGCCGCTGACCACGCGGCCATCGTGCAGCTCAAAGAGGTTCAACTGGTAGGCTTTGCCGATGACGGCGTTGGGGTCGAGCACGTTGTCGAGCAGGTAGTCGAGTGTGGCACGGTTGGAGCCGGTGAGGTCGGGGCCAACGTTTTGCCCATCGCCGAAGAGCTTGTGGCACTGGCCGCAGATGGCGCTGTAGATGAGCTTGCCTTTGGCTGGGTCGGCCTTGGCGAGCAGGGCAGGGGTGAGCAGGGCGTTGAACTTGGCTTTGCGCTCGGCGAGGTCGGTCTTGGGGGCGTTGAGGTCGCCGAAGACTTCTTTTAAAAGGGCGCGGACGGCGGTGTTATCGAGCGCGTCGATCTGGCGAGCGAGGAAGGGCGATAGAGCGGTGCTGGGGATGGTCTTGGCCTTGACGGCGGTGAGCAGGGCCATCGCTCCGCTGGTGCTGGTGGCGAGTGTGTTGATGGCGTCGTTTTGGGTGGCCGCATCGAAGCTGGCGAAGCGAGCGATGATGACGGTTGCCGTGTCGGGATGAAGCAGCGTGGCGAGGACTTGAACCGCGCGTCGGGCCAGGGGTTTGTCGCCCGCTTTGAGGATCTGAATGACCAGCGCGGCAGTCTCTGCGTCGCGGACGTTGGCGAGCAGTGTCAGCGCAGCATCGCGCTGTGTATTCGGCAGAGCGGCATTGGTGAGCTGGCTGCGGAATGTCTGCCGTGCCTCGGCGACGCCCATATAGGCTTCGAGTTCGAGGAGAGTCGTCCCGAGCTTTAGCTCGCTGGGCTTAGTCGGCGGCGTGGCGCTGGGCTTGCTGGTTGGCGAAGCAGAAGCCGGGCTAAGTCCCTGGACGACTCTGGCTTTCATCGCTGCCCAGTCCTCCGGCATGGCGATCTTGTTTCCTGCACGCGCGGCCATGAGCACGGTGCTCAGCAAGGCCTCGCGCTGGGCGGCGTCTTGGGTCTCAGACGCTAGCTTCAGCAAGCCTGTGCGCCCGGCTTCTTCAGCGCCCATGCGGCGGTAGATGAACTCGGTGACCTTGGGCATCTTTGACACTTTGGCGAGTTCGAGTGCTAGCTTGGGATCGGCTCCAACAACGGGCTCGATGCCATACCAGATGAGCAGCGGGATGTAGGGGTCTGCGGCGTCCTCGCCGTGGGCGAGGAGGGCGCGGGCTAGGGCGGGGCGTTGATCGTTGGGGATGCGCTGGAGGGCTGATGCGAGTTCGCGGCGGACGATGGGGCTGTGAGTAGTGCCAGCGCATCCTGCAAGAGCTTTGAGAGTCAAGGAGTCCGTAGGCTCTTCTAAACTACGGATCGTTTCGGCATTCACCAAATCGTCTTTATCTTCTGGAACAAATTCCAGGTGATTCGCTATCACACCTCCCGTTGCCTTATCTGCCCAAATGATGCGGAGACGCTTCGCAGAATTTTCTTTTTCCCAGGCGGCTGCTCGTAGCTTGAATATTACACCCCACACAACTTTGTTTCCGAGATTATCCTTTTTTAAAACCCCTGCCGCATTGCGCTCCATCAGCACCCGCCGCGCCATCCGCGAAAACCACTCATTATCCGTCTGCAC
>JANOAR010000058.1:0-10003 GCA_031411235.1 Verrucomicrobiota bacterium
CCGGCTACACGACGGACAAAGTCAGCCCGTCCGGCCAGCTTGAACCCCCGAGCCCCAAGGATTACCCCAACTTCGGCAGTAACATCATCCGCCTCAAGCCGATGGAAGAGCCCATGCTGCCCTTCGTCATGCTGCCCCGCCCTTTGCAGGAATCCAACGTCATCGGCAAAGGCGGCACCGCGGGTTTCCTCGGCAAGGCCTACGATCCCTACACGCTCTATCCCGATGGCGACGACCTCGACATGGACAAGATGAGCCGCATCAAGATCGACGACCTGCAACTGCGCCCCGACCTCTTCAGCGCCCGCCTGCAACGCCGTGCCAAACTGCGCGACGCCATCAACGACCAGATGCCTGCCATCGAAGCAGCGGTGAAAGATCAAAGCCTCGACCAGTACTACGACCAAGCCCTTAGCCTCATCGCCAGCGGACGTGCCCGCGATGCCTTCGCCCTGGATCGCGAATCCGATACGATGCGCGACCGCTACGGTCGCAACACCTTCGGCCAGAGCTGTTTGCTCGCCCGTCGCCTCATCGAAGCAGGCACTCGCGTCGTCGAAGTCGTCTGGCCCAAGGTTGCCAACAGCGACAACCATAGCTGGGATCATCACGTCGGCCTCACCAAGCGCATGAAAGACCAGTCCGGCCCCATGCTCGACCAAGGCCTCAGCGCTCTCTTCGCCGACCTCGATAGCCGTGGCCTACTCGATGAGACGCTCGTCGTCTGCCTCGGTGAGTTTGGCCGCAGCCCTGAAAAAGGCGTGTCCACCAGCGGCAATGGCAACAGCGCCGATGGTCGCGACCACTGGCCGTACTGTTATACGTCAATCATCGCAGGTGCTGGTATCAAGCGCGGCTACGTGCATGGCAAGTCCGACAAGACTGGCTCCTCGCCCGCCGAGTCCCCCGTGCATCCCACCGAGCTACTGGCCACGATGTACCATAGCCTCGGCATCGACCCCGAGACCATCGTTTACAACCACCTCAACCAACCCCGCGAACTGGTGAAGGCGAAGCCCGTGACGCAGTTGTTTGCGTAGCACACTCCACCACTCGCCGCGCTCTGCCACAACCGGAGCGCGGCAGTGCATCGCTCGCCGTCCACGCTGACAGCGCTCGGTTCCGGCAATGAGCCTTGGCAAAATACCAAGCCTCCACCGCCTACTTCTTCGCCAGCGCCTCTAGGTAATCCAGTAGCGAGGCAAATTCCTTCACCGTCAGGCCGCTCACCAAGCCTGGAGGCATGATGGACATGGGCAGTTTGTCGCGCTTGGCGATGTCGCTGGTTTTGAAGCTGAACTCCACGGCGGCGACGTTGCGTAGCTTCACGGTGTCGGCGCTCTCCAGGGTGATGAAGCCCAACTGGGCGCTGCCGTCTTTCATCGTGATGACTTCGCTGGCGAAGCCCTGGGCGATGGTTTTGTTGGGATCGAGGATGTTCAGCGCGAGGTCGGGGCGCTTGTAGGTCTGGGCGATGTTGCCGAGGTAGGGGCCCTTCGGCGGTTGCTCCTGGCTGGTGGTGTGGCAGGCGATGCAGGTGGCCTTGGTGAAGACCCTTTCGCCCGTGGCGACATCGCCCTTCATCTTGATGACTTGGGCGAGCACGTCCTCGGGCTTCAGCGTGCTGACGAGCGGGGTCGTGTCCTTCTCGCGGCTCAGGCGCATGGCTTTGGCGGCGCTTTCGGCGGCTTTCTTCACAGCGGGATCGGTATCATCGAGCGCGGCTAACACCTTGGCAGCGCTGGGCTGGTGTTTGATCAGGCCGATGGCGTCGAGGATTTGCTTGCGGCGTTTCACATCGGCCCAACCGATGTCGAGCGCCTTCTGCGAAAGCTGGATGGACTCGGGGCTGCCGGTCTTGCGCGCAGCGAGATGGAGCAACGCGGCGTCGGCATAGAGGGAGGTGGTGCCATCGTGCTTCTCGGCGATCTGCTCGACGAGTTGGTGATGGTTTTCAAGCTTCGGCGAAGCAAAAAAGGCGGCCGTGGCCGCTTCAAAGTCTTTGCCGGACTCAGGGAGTTTGCGGAGTGTATCGAGCGCCGCGAGCGTGGCGGAGACACCTTCCGCGCTGTCGGTGCGCGAGAGGGCGATGATCGCACCGGAGAGAGTGACGGGAGTGTGGGCACTCTTGCCCGCCTCTTTGAGCACACTCACCAGCATCGGCACCGCATCCCCCGGAATACTCTCCGCCGTCGCCAACTGCGCAATGGCATCAGGGATCACCTTCGCGTCCTGCTTCGCCAGCGTGAGGATGCGCTGGAGGGCATCGTTCGATTGGATGCGATTGCGGTTCATCTCTTTGACGAGGAAGGCGGCTTCCTCCGGCGTGGCCTTGCTCAGCGCGTCCTTCAGTGCGGCAGCGATCTTAGGCGTCTCGCTCCAGGCCTCCGGCTGGTAATACGGCCCGCGTGTGTCAGGCCGCGTGCCCCACGAATCGCCCTTCCACTCGCCTTCATGGAAATGCAGGCGGCACAGGGCGGCGAGGATGCCCTGGCGCAAGGCCGGGTCAGTGGCCTTGCCGAGACGCTCGATGAGGCCGGTGACGACTTCCGGCTTCTGAATACCCGACAATGCTTTTAGACAAACCAATCTCATTTTAACAATGTCCTTCAAGATCGTCGTCTTCACCTCACCTTCGGGAATCATCTCTGCTGCGCGAATATCTCCCTCAGCATCGAGAGCTAGAAATATATCCTGAACTACCCCCCATTTTCTCGCTGCGTTGATTGCCATGTGCGCTGTCACTTCGTCATGTGCATACATGCCAAGAAGGACAGCGTCGAACTGGGAACGCTGCGCTGCCATACGGATCTGAGCAGCATAGTTTCGCAACATGAGTTGTGAGTCCCATAGTGATCTGGTGGTATTAGCACCATACTCCACAATGCCTTTGGGATCGGACGACTTCACCCAATACCCAGTCAAAGTAGCCAGCAATGCTTCTATGTTGTCATTCGTTGGAGCAGTATTGAGTTGCAGAGTTACATCTTTCCCGGGGTGTTGCACAAAGACATGTGTTATGGCTGCACGACTAGCCGGGGATTTTTTCGGGTCTGTCGCCAAGGTGACAAGGTTGCTCATACGAGCCGACCATTTTCGATGGAGCAACTCCCTTTGCGCCTCCATCCTCCTCCGGTTGCTTGCTGACTCCAGCACCTTCACCAGCTCCTCATCCTTCGCCTTCGCGAAATCCGGCAGAGGCTCGGCTTTGAAACCCTTGGGCTTCACCTGAACGATGTAACCGACATCGGGGCCTTCCCAGTTGAAGGTCGCGCCTTTCCAACTGGCGACATACAGGCGGCTCATGCCGTCCACATCGGCGTCGGTGGGGCGGGTGAGTTTCACGAAGGGCTCGGGTTTGCGCGTCTCTTCAAACGTTGCGCCTTTGGGCTTCACTTGGTGATGCCAGAGGGCTCCGCTGCCCCAGTCGCAGGTGAAGGGGGCGTTGTTCCATGTGCCGAAGCCGGGCTCGTCGATATAGACGGCACCGCAGCCGCTGCCGCCGCCGTAGTCCGCCAAGGGCTGGATGCACTCGTCGTTGAAGTTTTTGTAGAGGCGCGGGTAGCCATGGTCGTCGAGGCCGGTGAAGTGGTGGAAGCGCACGTTCCAGCCGCCGCCGTCGTTGGTGTTGTCGCGGGCGAAGATGTCCATCAGCGGGCTGATGGCGACTTCGAGGATGTTGCGCGTGCCGGTGGAATAGACTTCGAGGCCAGTGCCGTCGGGCCGCACGCGAATGACGCCGCCGCCGCGATGCTGGAGCGTTTTGCCATCCGTGCCAGTGGCCTTCATGAAGCCGAAGTCGCCGCCCGCGATGTAGAGCCAGCCGTCGATGCCGAGACTGAGGCCGTTCGTGGTGTGGTCAGCGGGGCGATCCTTGTAACCGAAGGCGATGTCCTTCACGAGAATGTTTTGCTTCTCGGCAACCCCATCACCGTCGACATCAATGAATTCGCTGAGGTGCGGTGGATGGACGAGAAACAGTCGGTCATGATCCCAAACCAAGCCGCGTGGCGCATCTACCTCGCAAAAGACCTTGGTTTCATCGGCATGGCCATCGCCATCGAGATCGCGCAGGCGGATGATGCGTCCGCGCTTGGGATTGCGCCCCAGCGAGCCATTGCCATCGCTGCTGACGTAAAGCGTGCCATCCGTGGATGCGGCGACAAAGACGGGGTAGTTCGCGGCGGCGCTGTTGGCGAAGAGCGTGACCTCGAAGCCATCGGCGACCTTCACGTCCTTCAGAATCTCGGCTTCCTTTTCCGGCGTGAGCTTCACGATCTTCGGGGCGACGTTGCCTTCTTTTTTGAAGGGATCGGTTTGCGCGTGAAGGCTTGTCAGGGCGAGAAGCGAGAGGGTGGCGAGGGCGATAGATTTGAGCATAGGCGGGAAATGGGGGGCGTGCTCATACGAGCAAGGGCGCGGCCTCTTGCGAGAGAATATTCACGGTATAATAGCTCGATATTCCAGCATGGGGCGCACTCACAGCCCGAGCTTGAAGAGCCGCTTCGAGTTCTCGAACAGGATTTTGCGCTCGATCTCCTTCGTGGCGGCGAGCTTGCGGATCATCGCGATGGTTTCCGCGCCCTGGCAGCCCTTGCCGCGCCCGAGGTGGTCGGCGCAGTCGCTGCCGTAGAGGATTTTGTCTTGGTGCCGTTGCAAAAAGCCGCGCGTGTGGTCTTCATCGCGGGTCAGCGCATTCAAGCCGGAGCCAGCGGACATGTCGGCGTAGAAGTTGGGGTAGTCGGCGAGCAGTTTGTCCGTGAGGCCACCGGGCACGACGGGGCCTTTGGGATACAGATTTTTCCAGTCGTGCGCCTTGTCGATGTTGGCCCAAACCGTCTGCGCATGGCCGATGAAAGTCGTCCTGGGATACTTCGCCAGCATGGCGGGGAGGCGGTCGTAGCCGAGGTTGTAGGTCTTGTGCTGGAAGTGCAGCAAGATCGGCACGGCATAGTCTGCGGCCAGCTCGTAGAGGCGCTGGCTCTCGGCGCTATCGCACTCCACGCAGAACTTCTGCTCGCCGATGATGACGGCTCCGAGCTTGAGATATTTCTCAATTTCAGCAGGGGCGTCGGCTTCATCCGTGACCTCATTCGCGCCAAAGAAAAACTCGCCAGGATGCGCCTTGGCGATGGCCATGCAGGTGTCGTTGCCGCCGCAACGCGCGGCGAGGCCGTTGGACTTGCCTTTGTGCGTGGAAGGCTTGTCGATCAACTTGCCAGCCGGAAGCAGCAGCGTGGTGGTGATGCCCATCGCACGCTGGTGGGCGATGAGGTGGTCGTCCTCGCGGTCGTGGTAGTGCGTGTGCTGGTGGATGTCGATGATGGGCTCGGCAGCGGCGGCAATGGCTGCGAGAGGTGCAGTGGCGAGTGCAGCGGAGTGGCGGAGGAAGGCACGGCGTTTCATAAAGTCTTGTTCCGATGGGAACGTGCTGGCATGACTGGCTCTCACACGCAGTGCTAGAACACCCGAATTTGCATAAACGCCTGAGGTGGCTAAGATCGCGGCCCGATGATTACCTTTGCTACTGCCGCCGCCGCTACTGCCGCCTCCCACTTAAATGCGTTCGACTTCTCTTGGACTTCCAGCCCGGAGGCGTGGGTAGCATTGCTGACACTCGCCGTTCTCGAGATTGTGCTGGGGATCGATAACATCGTCTTCATCTCCATCCTGGTGGACAAGCTGCCCAAGGAGCAACGCCCACGCGGACGATTCCTGGGCCTAGCCCTGGCAATGGTGACACGCATTTTGCTACTGCTTTCCATCACTTGGGTGATGAAACTGACGGCACCGCTTTTCACCATACAGAGCCTGGAAATCACGGGCAAGGATCTCGTGCTCATCCTGGGCGGTCTGTTCCTGATCTACAAAAGCACCAAGGAAATCCATGAGAAGATGGAAGGAGATGCCGAGGGAGAGGTGAGCGATAGCGTGAAGGTCGGAGCGGCCTTCGGTGTGGTGCTGGTGCAGATCGCGATCCTGGACATTGTGTTCTCGTTGGACTCGGTCATCACGGCTGTGGGAATGGCCGACCATGTCTCCATCATGGTTCTAGCGGTGATGATTGCGGTGGGCTTCATGATGATCTTCGCAGGAGCCGTGAGCGACTTCGTGAACAAGCACCCGACGGTGAAAATGCTCGCGCTGAGCTTCCTGCTGATGATCGGCACCTCGCTCATCGGCGAGGGACTGCACTTCCACATTCCGAAGGGCTATGTGTATTTCGCGATGGGCTTCTCAGTGTTCGTCGAACTGCTGAATTTGAAGGCGAAAGCGAAGCACGTGGTGATCGAGAATGTGAAGGAATAGCGTATTCCTTCCGTTGCCACGTCCGATGAAAACCCACGACCCCATGCCAGAACTCGTCAGTGCGGCGACGCCAACTTCGCGCCGCGATTTTTTGCAGCGCCTCACGGCGGCTAGCACAGCGGCGTGGATGACGGGCGAGCCGCAGTCGCTGTGGGCGAAGTCCGGCGAAAGCATCGCGCAGCCCAAGGCGAAAGCCGAAGCCTGCATCCTACTATGGATGGCGGGGGGCATGGCCGCACCGGATACGTTTGACCCCAAGCGCTACCTACCTTTTGAAAAGGGGCTCGAAGTGAAGCGAATGCTCAGCACTTTCCCCGCGATCAACACCGCTGCCGACGGCATCAAAATATGCGCAGGCATGGAGAACTTCGCGAAGGTGATGGATCGTGCGACACTGATCCGCAGTGCGGTGCAGCCCGACCTCGGCAGCATCCTGCACTCACGGCATCAGTATCACTGGCACACAGGCTATGTACCGCCGCAGACGGTGGCTGCGCCACACATCGGCGCATGGATGGCTAAGGTGCTCGGGCCGCGTAATCCAGTGATGCCGAGTTTCATCAATATCGGCCAGCGGCTCGAAGGCGTGGGCGAGAGCGAGGAGTTAAAGGCCTTCACCACCGCAGGGTTTTTTGGCAGTGAGTTCGGGCCGATGAATCTCCCCTTCCCCGAGGAAGCCTCGCAATCCGTACGCCCGCCGAAAGGCATGGAGCCGGGTCGTTTTGCCAGTCGCGATAAATTCTTCCGCAAGCTGGTCGATCAGAGTCCGCAGCGCGACTACATGAGCGACTACCAGCAGCAGTCGATGCTGCGCAGCATGGATAATGCGTATCGCCTGCTCAGTTCCAAGGAGCGCGAGGCCTTCGACATCACGCTGGAGCCAAAGGACAGCTACGCGAAGTATGACACGGGCCGGTTTGGCCGTGGCTGCCTGCTGGCTCGGCGGCTCGTCGAGTCCGGCGCGCGCTTCGTCGAAGTGACCACCGAGTATGTGCCTTTTTTTCAATGGGACACGCACAAGGATGGGCATACTACGGTGGAGGCTATGCACAAGGAAATGGACGCGCCCATCGCGCAGCTTGTGCTCGATCTGGAGGCGAAGGGCTTACTCGACCGCACACTTATCATCATCGCGAGCGAGTTCAGCCGCGATGCGCTCATGGAAGGCAAGCCAGGCTCGACGGCGAATGACCAGACCACCTTCAAAGTGGATACGCTGAGCGAGATGAAACACTATGGCCTGCACCGCCATTTCACAGGCGGCACGAGTGTGGTGATGTTCGGCGGTGGCACAAAGAAAGGGTTCCTCTACGGCGAGACAGCAGACGAGCGCCCCCTCATCGCCACGAAAAATCCCGTCACTGTGATGGATCTGCACGCGACGATCATGACGGCGATGGGCATCAGTCCGAAGACCGAGTTTAGCATCGAAGGCAGACCGTTTTACGTGACGGAAGACGGCAAAGGCAAGGCTGTGATGGACGTGTTTGCATAGCCGTAGCCAGCCGCAGTAGCTTTTGACTGCATCGTTACGGCTTAGACCGCCGCGCTTGGCCAAACTTTAGCCAGCATGTCCAGGCTCGCGTTCCCTCCTGTGAGGACACAAGCCACGCGTTTGCCAAGCCATTCATCACGGTGTTTTGACAGAGCTGCATAGGCCAGTGCGCCTGCGCCTTCGGCAATGTTTCGCGTGGCCTGGAGGAGTTCGCGCATCGCTGCCAGCGCTTCGTCATCGGTCACGGTAATGATGTCATGGGCATACTGCATCACGAGTGCCAGCGCCTCTCTGTGGGGTGTTTTGCAAGCCACGCCCTCAGCGACGCCAGTGGTGCTGGATTGCTCGACGAACTGTCGCTGCTGGAACGAGAGCGCATAAGCTGGCGCGTGCGCAGAGACTACGCCGATGATCTTGGTCTTGAGTCGCAAAGCCTCGCGCGCAGCGACGACGCCACAGAAGCCTGAGCCGAGCCCGATGGGCACAAACACGGCATCGAAATCTGCCACGGCACGAAACAACTCCAGCCCATACGTCGCCACACCACGCACCAACCAAGGATGAAATGAGGGCACAGCGTGCAGCCCTTCCTTGGCCGCCAGTTCACGCGAGTATTCCAGTGCCTCCTGGAACTCATTCCCGTGCTCAACTACCTCGCCTCCGAGGGAACGCATGGCCGCGTTTTTATCGGGGTTATTGCCTCGCGGCACCACGATCACAGCCCGCATCCTATGCTGTTTGGCGGCATAGGCGATGGATTGTCCGTGATTGCCTGTGGAGGCAGCGAGCACACCGGCTACGTCCGGCTGCTGGCGCTTCAGTTCGTCGAGATACACGAGTCCGCCACGAATCTTGAAGGCACCGACGGGCGTGTGGTTTTCATGTTTGATCCACAACTCACAACCCACGTTTTCCTGAAGCCTTGGCCACGCGTAGAGCGGCGTTTCAAGAATATGTGGGCGTATCGAAACTTGCGCACTTTCGATCTCACTAAGCGAAGGCAGCAGTGCGGTGGGCTTGGACATGGCTGTTACTTATTTTTCAATCGACCTGCAAGCACCCCGTGCTCAGAATACGAGCCCGCAAGCCGCCATTACCACGCATGGCTGCCTCCGCTCCTTCGGCAAAGGCTTCATTCATCCAGTAGCAAGGCTTGCTCTCCTCGGTGCCGTAGAATCGCACGCCCTGAACCTCGAACTCCACGCCGATAAGGGTATTCAAGTCGATGCCTTGTGTGATGACGTTGCGTCGAAACACGCTCGCAGGTTTGCCATACTCGCTGAATTGCTCGCACAGCCTTTCATAGGTCTCATGGGCGAAGAAGGTGATCTGGCCCTTGAAGTCTTCTTTGAAATCAAAGTACCGATCACCACGAATCCCCTTCCCTTCCACACATTCCACGGCACGAACCTCCTGCACTGGCGCATGGCCCGAGGGGCCGCCATGATGCCCGACATAGTTGTGCTGGGGCGAGATGTAGAGGTTCAATACTTTCATAAAGGTCGTTTGTCGGCTGCGTTTATAGCATTAAAAGCTGCGAGCGGAGACATATAGTATGCTTGCGGTTCATTCCCACTGCCAGGAACTCGCTAGCGTGCTTTCATCGCCTCACTTCACCCCCATCCTGTTTCCTCCATGCCCCATCATTTCGACCACATCGACCGCGTTCAATTCGCCGAGACAGACATGGCGGGCATCGTCCACTTCTCGAATTTCTACCGCTACATGGAGCGGGCGGAGCATGGCTTCTTTCGCTCGCTGGGGCTGAGCATTTTTGAAAAGGATGCCGAAGTGGCGCACGAGGATCGCGTCGGTTGGCCACGCGTCCACGCCGCGTGCGACTACTTTGCACCGCTGTTCTTCGAGGATGAATTCCGCACTGAGTTGCTCGTGGAGGAGGTGCGCAGCAAGGTCATTCGTTATGTGTTCCGCTTCTGGCGCATGGCCGATGGCATCCTCGCTGCCGAGGGCCGCATCACCGCTGCCTGCGTGCGCAAAGACCCTGCGACGGGCAAGATGAAGGCCGTGGCGATACCCGAGCGCATCAGCGGCAAGATCGAAGCTGCGCCCGCTGATAAGCTGGCGAGGAAGTAGATATACTGCGCGTCATTTTGATTTGGGAAAACAGCCAGCGGCATAGCGCACGGCAAGGGGGGCGGAACAAGGACAAATCGGCTAAAGCCTCGTACTCCAACGTGG
>JANOAR010000059.1:0-14082 GCA_031411235.1 Verrucomicrobiota bacterium
CCGTTGAAGATTTAATCACCCACAAAGTCGCTGAACTCATGAAACAAACCACGGGTTCAAAATAAGCGTCCAGGAGTTACTCAGCTTCAAGGCGGGGTATGCTTGTAAATCTCGCGCGTGGAGTTTTCAAACAAACCGTAGAGAACGTGGGTGCGCTGGAAGAGGGTCTTGTCTTCGAAGAGTTTGAATAACTCGGGGAAATACGTTTCGCAGAAGAGGCGGTTGCTGAAGTTGATGAACAGCGGGCGATTCTCGGCATTGGACTTGGCGATGAGGGTGCGCAGTTCATCGGCGGTTTGGAAGCGCTGCATGGCGGGATCGTAGGCTTCGGTGAAGAAGGTGAAGCCTGCGGTGATGGCGTCCTTGCCATAGTCGGGGTGGCGTGGGTTGGTGACGCTGCGGACGAGGGCGATAGACTCGCGATTGGGCTCGATGGGGTGGAGGGTGAGGTTATTGCGCTGCTCGCGAGCGACATGTCTGCTTATAAAGCAACCGTACATGCTGAGTAACGAGAAGTACACAATAGGCGTGGACTGATACCACTGAGAAAGCGAGCCTCTGCCGCGCCGGTACGCTTGTATGGAGTCAAAAATATGTGACACCGCTGGAGCCGCAGCCACACTCAGCAGCAACACCACTGCGGGGAAGTAAGGCACGAGATACCAATGATAAGGCCGCACGCCCATCTTCAGCGTGTGCAGCAACATCAGCGCGGGAGCGCCTAGCAACAGCACTAACAGGCAGCGATGGTTCCACGAGCGCTGCCACACGAGGCGGATGCCGAGGCCTATGCCCCCGATGAGTCCGATGCCGGCAGCGACGGCGAGTTTGAGGGGATTGCCACTCATCTGCTCCAGTGACACACAGAAGGGATTGCCCACTTGCCACTCATGCCAGGGCACGCCGTAGAGCGTGTAGCCCAGGGCGTCCTGCCACCATGCGGTATCCATGTTTCCTGCGAGTGGCTGTTGTTTCATGAAGGTGAGGAGCTGAGGCAGACACGGAGCCATGAGGCCAATGACGAGCATGGCGGCGAGCACCTGAGTGACGAACCAGCGGGTCAAGAAGACGCGGCGATCCTCGCCCAGCGAGGGGTCTTTCCATAGCATGAGCAGCAGCGAGGCATTCAGCGCGACGAGCAGGTAGATGGTGCCGAAGTAGCTCCAGAAGGTGAAGAATTCCGCAAAACCCAGTGCCAGCCACCAGCGCCAGCGCCCCGTCTGCACACAGCGCCCCGCGAGGCCGATCAATAGCGGCACACACAGCAGTACGAAGCCATAACCCCGCGCATCACCACCGAAGCGCACGAACCACGGGTGCTGGGCATAATAGAACAGCACGACCCACATCCCGCCCGCCCAGCCCCACACCCGTGCGGCCCAGGCGAGGGCCAGGATGCTCAGCAGTCCGGCGATGTAGCTCGGCAGACGCATCAATGTCTCGTTGAACCACGGGTCGGTCGGCCCAGTCTTGGCGACAAAAAAAGTGTCGTGGCAGAGGCGCGAGAGAACGGTCTGCGCGATGTGATTGGAGCCTCGGCTGAAGAACCACAGCGTCTCGGCCCACGGTGTCGGCGAGAGCGTCACGCCGCCATCGGGTTGCTGCGTGACCTCGTCGGCGATGAGTCGTTTCATCACCCATTCCTCATCGCCCCAGAGCGACTGGCCGAGTCGCTGGGCGTTGATGCCCGCCGCAAGCAAAAGCACGCAACTGATGACGATACACTCGAACTTGCCATAACGTGTGCCCTCGCCCGAGAGCGCCGCGTGCTCTTTTTTCAGCGGGCGTGCGATGAAGGTGCTGCCCGCGAGCAGCAGCGCCGCGAGGCCAGTATTCACCACGAGCCCACGCCACAACCAGGGCGCGACGTAGAAATGCGTGGGCACCGATTTACCCTCGGCGATGCGTTTCTCGATGCGCTGCTCGGCCTTCACCGGGCGATCCACGGCGATGAGCGTGATCGCGAGCGCGAGGAAGAGAGCGCCGAGGATGGCAGGGGTAGGCGGGAGCTTGGGCATGGGGCAGGGCAGGGGAGTGGAACCGAAAAGTGCCCATGAAAACCACGGAATGCACGGAAAAGAAAGGCAGGGGTATTCCCTGATGCCTGAGAGCTAGATTGTCGAATGACACCGCGCCTGCTAGGCGTATCCTTCGGCCCCCCTATGGATTCCCCCACCTTTCTTCAACAACTGTTCTCCCCGTTGAATACCTTCGTCATGGGCTTCGCCCTGGGCAGCGTGTTCCTCATCATGTCGATCTTCTCGCATTGGAAAACCAAGCGTGAAGCAGGTCGGCATCGCAACCTGCTCAGCGACAAGCTGGATCTGGATGCCAAACAAATGCAGCAGACGGGAGCCGAGCGCACTCGCCTGGCCAAGGAAAATGAAAACCTGCGCATCAAGGTCGCTCAACTCAATGACAAGCCGCACAACAAGCTCGCGCGTGAGCTTGAAATCTATGTGCGTGCCGAGAAGAAGATGACCATCGGTGCTCCTGGTTTTGGCAGTGCCTGGGAGATGGCCAAGGCGGAGGCCGCAGCGCAATTGAAGAGCGAGGAGTCAGGCGATTCCCTGCCGCAACGATTGTTTAGCAAACTGCTCGGCAGTGGCACGCCCTCGAACGTGGTGCAACTTCCTGCGGCTTCCTCCACCGCCTCCACCGGGGTAAGTAGCCGCGATAGTAGCGCTACGAATGGCAATGGTGATGCGGCGTAATAGGCGTCGTGGGCTGATGGCGCGTTGTGTTGCGGGATGACTTCAAGCTTGCACGCCTAGGCTGGTTCGTTGCATCATCGCTGGCCCATGCTGCCTACCTTGCTTCACCTTATCGCTCTGCTCACGATGAGCCTCGCGCTTGTCGCTGAGGACATGGTGGCGCTGACGGTGGCGGACACGACGGTCGTTCCCGGCAAGCGTGTGGGCCTCATCTCGCAGTACTCGTCGCTGAGCACCTTGCAGGCTCTCTATGGCGGCAACAGTATCCGCTGCTGCCAACTCGATGCAGGTGAAGGCGAGCTGATTGCCGGGGCGAAGCTCTTTGAAGGCACCGACCGTGCGCTAGACATCGTGTGGGCCGAGGATGGCATCGAGAAACGCATCGCCTCGATACGCATTATTGGCCGCGCCTGGGTCTTCAATGGCGGGCTGAAGCTGGGCATGACGCTGGCCGAGGTGGAGAAGGTGAATGGAGCAGCATTCAAGGTCGCGGGCTTCGACTGGGACGGCGCTGGTTATGCGACCTTTGAAGGCGGGCGACTCGCGGGCGGCGTGATTCTGCGCTTTCGCCCCACAGAGAAAAACTACAGCGCCGATGCTCGTGGCGATGTGCGACTGATGTCGGATAACCCGGCGCTGGAAACGGCACACCCAGTGGTCGAGAGCATCACGGTGACGTTCTGTGGCGCAGAGGCCATCCGTTAGCGCTGCGAATCAAAGCCCATGCTCATCGCCTTCCACAAGCCCTTCGACGTGCTCTCGCAGTTCACCCAGGAGCATCCCAGCCATCGCACGCTGGCGGAGTTTGGCTTTGCCCCAGCGGTGTATCCCATCGGTCGCCTGGATCGCGATTCCGAAGGGCTGCTGCTGCTCAGCGATGAACCTCAGTGGACGGATCGGTTGCTCAATCCAAAGCGAGCCCACCTGCGCACTTACCACGCCCAGGTGGAGGGGTTGGCGAGTGATGAAGCCCTGGCAAAGCTGCGGCGCGGCGGGCTGGATTTGAAAGACTTTCGCACGCTGCCCTGCGGTGCCGAGCGGCTGCCCAGCGAGCCCGACCCTGCGCCGCGTGTGCCCCCGATTCGCGTGCGCAAAAACATCCCCACCTCGTGGCTGGCACTCACCCTCACGGAAGGCAAGAACCGCCAAGTGCGCCGCATGACTGCCGCCGTGGGCTACCCCACGCTGCGGCTCATTCGCGTGCAGATGGGTGGGCTTTCACTGGCAAGCCTCGGGCTAAGCGAAGGCCAATGGCGGGAGCTGCGCGCAGATGAAGTGAAAGCGCTTTTGGGGAAGTGATGAATGATGAGTGATGAGTGATGAGTGATGAATGCCGGATTCAGTTATTCATCATTCATCACTCATCATTCATCACTTCACCTCACGATCACCTTCGCACCTGGCCTTATCAGCGCAGGCAGGCGTATCGCATCCCAGTTGGCGAAGCGCACGCAACCTGCGCTTTGGGCTCTGCCGATGGTGCGGGGCATGGCGGTGCCGTGCAGGCCGATGCCGCTCTTGCTGATGCCCGCCCACAGGATGCCCACGGGGCTGTTGGGGCCGGGCGGCACTTTGATGGCTTCATCGCCACGCTCGCCTTCTTCGAGGAATTTCTTGTCGTAGCGGAAGTTCGGCGTGGTCGCCATGTTCACCACTTTCCACTGCCCTCGTGGGATGAACTGCGGCTTCCCTGGCGTGATGGGGAAGGCCGCGAGCATGTTCTCCTTGGCATCGTACACGGCGGACATACGCTCGGTGGTGTCGATGACCACGGTGTGCGCACTCAGCAGCGGATCGCTGGCGAAGGATTGATACTTCTTCACGTCCTCGATCTTGAAGGGCCGCACATTGGGCACTAGCACCATGTCGCCAGGGCGCAGCTCATTCAGGTCCTTGCCGGGGTTCGTTCGGGCTAGGAAGGACTCGTCCGTGTGGTAGCGCTCAGCGATCAGCTCCACCATGCTGCGGTAATCCATCGCGGGGTAGCCCTCCCAGTCCTGGGGTTGCTCTGGCAGCTCGGGATTCACATGCTCAAAGAGGTCGGCACGCACCTTGTGCGAGGCTAGGGCGAGAGGCACGCGAGCCTGGGCCTCGCGCAGCACGTAGGCCCAGTTATAAATGTCGCGGTGGCCGTGGGCATAGTTCCAGTTCACCACCGCCTTGTAGGAGAACTCGCCGAGCGCTCCGTCGATTTTGCCAGGGCCGAACAGCGATTGATCCAGGTAAATCTGCACGCGCAGGATGGTCTCTTTGTCCTTCGGCACACCATCGCCCATGCCAGCGCTGCCATCATCGCGAGTGGCCGCTGGCCGCTGCCCAGGCGCGAGTGTGGCCGAGCAAAATAGAACCGAGAGAATGAGGCAGCGAGGGAAGCGAATCATGCGGGCGAGCATAACGAGTGATGCCCCCTCAGTGCAACCCATGGCTCAACCCCATCAGTGATTCTGCGTCGCCAGCACGGCGCGATGCGCCGTCTCCTGCAAATAGCGCGTATCAGCGGCGGAGAGCCCCTTCGGCGAGAAGCTGTTGCCCACCACGCAGTCGCCAAACAGCACCTCATACCACACGCAAGCCCCCAGATACTCGCCCGCCATATTCGCGTGGTGGCCATCCATACCGAGCGTTTGCTTGCCCGTTTTTCCCACCTTCCACTGCCAGCCCAGGTTCAGCGAATGGGTCTGGTCGGGCAGCATCGGCGGCTGCGCTTTTTGGGGGTCAAACGACGTGTCCGGCTTGTAGCCCCAGGCCGGGTCGGTGTTCGCCAGTTGGAAGGCATTGCCCACCGGCAGGAGTCGCGCCCCGAGCTTCGTGGCGATGCTTTCATACGCCAGTGTCAGCTTCTGGTGCATGGCGTCCTGCGTTGTCGGTTCGCCTGCTTTGCCCGTCGGCTTGGTGAAGCGCACATCATCACTGCGATACGCCCAGGTCTGATGCACCAGCAGCTTCGCCGTAGGGGCGGCAGTTTTGATCAAGGCCACCAACTGACTCGCGAAGGGCTCATAAGTCGCGCTGTCGTGGCTCTTGATGCTTGCCTGTTGAATCGTCACGAAGTCCCACGGCTGGGCCGCGAGTTCCTGCTTCAAGCTGCGCCCATTCGAGTACAGCCCCGCCTTGTCCTTCGGGTCTTTTTCATGCTTCGCCGCCTTCCCCGCGTGCAGTTCCAGCGACGCCCCACCGACGACGATGCCCTTATGAATCAGCCCATGCCCGCCCGCCTTCGCCAGATCCGGCAAGTAATGCGTGGCATTGGCCGAGAAGCTGTTGCCAATGGTGAGCAACCGCACGGTCTTCGCTTCAGCAGCAATGACCGGTTGGCTGGCGAGCGCGAGCAGCGCGGTGAGGAGGGAGGAGCGGGCGAGGGATGACATAGGTTTGTAGCGAGAGCGCGAGTATCCACGCCGCCCATTGAAAATCATCTAAACTCTCCCCGCGCACGGTGCAAAGGGGCATCATGGGTTGCGCCCGGCAGCCAAAGGCGGTCAAATGCAAGCCTCAACAGGATAGCTTAAAACCATGAAATCTACCTACGCCCCACCCTTCGCCGTCACCCCCAAGACGCTGGAACTCGTGGCACAGATCAGCGAGGAGATCGGACGCCAGGGACTGCGCAGCGATGCCGCGCTGACTCCTGCCCTGCGGCGCAACAACCGACTGCGCAGCATCCATGCCTCGCTGGCCATCGAGAACAACTCGCTCTCCCTGGATCAAGTGACGGCGGTGATCGCAGGCAAGCGTGTGCTGGGGCCACCGCAGGAGATCCAGGAAGTGCGCAATGCCTTCGCTGCCTACGAGGCCATGGAGAACTGGACGCCACACTCCGCCAATGACCTGCTGGCTGCGCATCGGCTGCTGATGACAGGATTGGTGGATCATGCAGGCCGCTACCGAGCAGGTAGCGTGGGCATCGCCCAGGGTACGCAAGTGGTGCATCTGGCCCCGCCTGCGGATCGCGTGACAGGCTTGATGAATGACCTCCTGGGCTGGCTAAAACACACCGATGTGCATCCGCTTGTCGCCAGTTGCGTGTTCCACTACGAGCTGGAATTCATCCACCCCTTTGCCGATGGCAACGGGCGCATCGGGCGGCTGTGGCAGACGTTGATCCTCAGCCGCTGGAAACCTCTGCTGGCCTACCTACCGGTGGAGAGCGTCATCCGCGAACGGCAGCCAGAGTATTACCAAGCGCTGGCCGCCGCAGACAAAGCCGGACAGTCCACTGCCTTCAACGAATACCTCCTCTCAGCCTTGCTCCAGGCACTGCAAGAGGTGCCACCAACCGATCAAGTCGCCGACCCAGTCAGCGACCAAGTCAAAGCACTGCTCAAGTGCTTGGGCAACCGCACATGGAGCGCCCTGGAGTGTATGAACAAGCTGGGACTGGCCCACCGCCCCACCTTCCGCCAGAACTACCTTCAGCCCGCTCTGAATGCGCACCTGATCGAGCGCACTCTGCCCGACAAACCCAACAGCCGACTGCAAAAATACAGGCGCATCACCCAGCGGCAGCTATTGAGGAATCCTCAATAGTTCAAAACGAGGGTGGGCGGGAGGTGACCCGCAAGGGCACCTTTTACAGCCTGGAGGCCATCATCGCCGTGCGCCGATGCCCAGCACCCAACGATGGGGCTGCCAAATGGGAAGAAGAGCGCGGGTGGCAAGAGCCTCCGTACGTCCTAGCATTCACTGTGACGATCACCATAGGGCAGGGCATCACCGCCGCCCATTCAGAATCAGCTCATTCATCTTTGCCCGCAGCGTCTCCAGGTCAGCGAGGGTGGGCGGATCATTCGCAAACGGCGAATCCAGCGTGCTCACCGCGTTGGTATTGTTGCTCGTGCCGCTGATCGCGCTGGCGAGCTGGGCACTGCTCACTTCGCCGGGTAGGCCCTGTGCGCCCGTGCCGCCATCGTTGCCGTTGGAACCGCTGCTGCCGTCCTGGCCGCGCGGGATGCCAAAGATCAAGCGCACGCTGCTGCCGTCGAAGCTGCTCTGGATGGTCGCGTTGTCACCAGGACTCAGCGTGTTCACCCCATCCACGATGAAGCTCGTCACCGGCGGACTGCTCACCCCATCCTGACCGCGTGGGATGCCGAAGGTGAAATGGACGTTTGTGCCATCGAAGCTCGCGCTCACGCTGGCACTGTCGCCGGGATTGAGCGTGTTCACCGCATCCACGATGGCTAGGGCAAAGGCCGGGCCTTGCGGGCCTGGATCGCCGTCATTGCCTGGGATGCCTTGCTGGCCCTGCGGTCCCGCAGGGATGCTTTGAATGAGGTTGAACAGCGCCATCAGATTGTCCCGGATGACTTGCGAGACGAGCGGCGCGTGGTTGGCAGGTTGGGTAGGGTCGAAGGGCATGGTTTTGGGGAAGGGTGGAGAGGGGGAGACTTGGAGAGGAGGAGAAGGGGAGACTTGGAGAGATGGAGAGATGGAGAGATGGAGAGATGGAGAGATGGAGAAGGGGGCGACTCCCACCGCAGGTGATCCTGCTCGGCCTCGAAAGGGTGAAGTAAGAGGAGCAGCCGAACCTTTAGCGGTGGCTCATTGAGGCTTTCGGGGTGGGGAGTCGCAGCATCGAGGGTGGTGCATTGGAGCTTGGAGCTATCTCGTCGGAGCCGTTGGGGTGGTTTATCGAACCCTCCGGGGTATCTCGTCGAGACCTCCAGGGGGTCTCGACGGAGCTGTTGGGCTGGTTCGTCGATGCCTCCAGGGTATCTCGGCGGAGCCTTTGGGCTCCCTCAAGGGTGCCCTGGGGTGGTTCGGCGGAGCCAGAGGGGTCCGATTGACCACCCCCAAGGCTCCGATTGACCTGCCTGAGGGGTGGTCATCACCACCCCCAGGGCACCCCCCATCGAAGCCTCTGGATCAAGCAACCCGTAGGCACAGCCGTGAAATGACACCCTATGCCCATGGGAAAAGGGGGTATTTCAAGGAGAAGTTGAGAAGTGAAAGCACAGAGTTGAGCACCAGAGAGGATAAAACTTTCAGTTTCTCCCAGTCTCCAAGTCTCCAAGTCTCCAAGTCTCCCCCGTCCCCCGTTCCCGATCACGGCGTCGGCGGCGTTGGCTCCTCCGGCTCAGGATCACCCGCCACACCGGGGAAGCGCACCTTCAGGTCATCGTAGATCGCATCTGCGCCGAAGACATTGCGCTTCGCCGCCTGGCGCACCGTCTGGTAGAAGGACAGATCCGCCATCCATATCTCGCTGCCCACTTGCATCAGCGTATCGTCCAGAGCTTCGCAGAGCTTGTTCACTTCGCGGAACACATCCGCCAGCACCAGGCGCAGCGCACGATCTTTCGCCACCTCTGCCACCTCCACGAAGGGCGGGATCAGGTTCGGCGCGGTGGCCATGTAGCTGGCGCACTGCTCGTCGAAGAGCAGCGAGGCCCCGCCCAGCTTGGGAAGCTGGATGCGTTCATTCTTGGTGAGATTGAAGAGAAAAGGCATGAGGGCCTTGATCTCGGTAATCTTCGTCATGATCGCCAGCTTGTTGGCGGGAGTGACGGTGTCGCTTATCCGGTTGTCGTTGGGCATGGTTGTATGGGGTGTCGGTGTTACGTTGGGCACATCCCCGTCCCACAGCAGCCCCAGCGGCGAATCCCAGGTCAGGGAAGCGTCGGCGGAGTCATACGTGAGCGGTTGTGCCATGGGAGAACGTGAGCACGGCCCCCGAGGCAGCGACACGCAACTATAGTTCCCTTGCGCACCGTGCCTTAAGGACAGCGTCGGCCAGACGTACGGCTCGTTTGATCAAGCTCTCCAGATTGGCATCAAGCGCCTCGCACAGGCGCGACAGCAGATCCAGGGTCGGCACGCGCTTCACCCGCTCGATGAAACTGATCATCTGCCGCGACACCCTGGCCCGACTCGCCACTTCCGACATCGAGAGCCCCAGCTTCAACCGCAGCCTCCGCAGCAACACCGCAATCGCCCTGCTCACCGGCTCCACCCTTTTGCAAGGCATCGCCTGACCACCATTGAACCTTTTAGAGTTAGACATGACCCCCGCATCCCAGCGGGAATGAGGGCGCAGGGCAAGCAGGAAATGTCAGGAGACAGTCCTGAGCGAAAGGGTTCCCAAGCCGGAGGCTTGAGAGAGATTAGCCGGTGGTGAAGGGAGGCACGAGCGCAACCACCGGATCACCGGAAACCCACCGCCCCCCCGTCCCCCCAAGCCGGAGGCTTGAGAGAGATTAGCCGGTGGTGATGTGAGGCACGAACGGAAACCACCGGATCACCGCGCAACCACCGGCCTGCCGCAGGCAAAGGGATTGCGCACCGGCAGGTGCGCGAGAATCATGCTCCATGCCCTCGACGCATCTCTCCCTGCACTACCATCTCGTCTTCAGCACGAAGAACCGCGAACCGTGGATGGCTCCCGAACAACGTGACCGCATTCATGAATACATCGGTGGAACGATTCGCGGGCTGAAGGGCATCGCGCACGCGGTGGGTGGTGTGTCCGATCACGTTCATGTGTTCGTGGGACTGCGTGCCACGCATTGTCTGGCGGATGTGATGCGCGAGATCAAGAGCGAGTCGTCAGGCTGGATTCACAAAGAACTTCGTTTGCCGGGATTCGCGTGGCAGGAAGGCTATGGAGCCTTCACGGTGGGTGCCTCACAGCTTGAGCCCGTGCGAAACTATGTGCTTAACCAAGAGAAACATCACCAGACCAAATCCTTCCAAGAGGAGTATGTCTCGATGCTGGAACAGGGCCTCGTGGCATACAACGAGGACTATCTGTGGTAACAGGGCATCCGGCTCACGAACGATTCTCGCGCCCCTGCCGGGGCGCTCCGTCCGCCTCCGGCGGACCGGTGGTTGCGCTCGTGCCTCGCTCCACCACCGGCTAATCTCTCTGCCCCTTCCAGGGGCTCGGAATGAGAGGCTCCACCTTTTTGCAAGGCATCGCCTGACCACCATTGAACCAGCGGGAACGCGGGCGCAGGGCACGCAGGAAATGTCAGGAGACAGGCCTGAGCGAAAGGGTTTCAAGCCGGAGGCTTGAGAGAGATTAGCCGGTGGTGAAAGGAGCGAAGCGACTGCAACCACCGGCAACCCACCGGAACCCCCCGTCCCCCCAAGCCGGAGGCTTGAGAGAAATAAACCAGTGATGATGTGAGGCATGAACGAACCGCCGATCTGCCACAGGCAAACGAATGGCGCACCAGTAGCCCCTCGCCGTGCTCGCTGCTTTCGGCGGGACACCGAAAGCCCCACGCGAGACGCGTAGGCTCCCCGTCCCACCCCGTCACGTCACCCGTGGCGCGTTCCACGCCAAACCCGAGTTCCATGTAAATGCCTGCGACATGGAAGGATGCGCTGATGGGGGCAGGTTGATGGCAATTTTTCTGAGGCTGCGGGCAAAAATTTTCCAAGCGCTGGGCCAATCCGCTAAAAGGAGAGACAAGGGAGGCGATACGGTTAAGGATGTGTGCGTTAGTCTCCTTCGAAGGCCTAGCCGCCGTCTTTGCCATCTCTTTGACATCCCTGCCATGCCCCTCTCCTGGAACGAAATTAAACACCGCGCCATCGCCTTTTCCCGCGACTGGAAAGGCACCACCTCCGAGAAGTCCGAACGGCAGACTTTCTGGAACGAGTTCTTCGAGTGTTTTGGAAAAAAGCGTCGCACGCTTGCTGCCTTTGAAGAGCCAGTGAAGAAGCTTTCTGGCAACTGGGGCTTCATCGACCTCTTCTGGCCCGGCACCTGCCTCGTCGAGCATAAAAGCGCGGGTGAGGATCTGGACAAGGCGCACGCGCAAGGCATGGCCTACATTCGCGGACTGGCGAACTCCGGGCGCGACAAGGAAATCCCGCGCTGGCTGATCGTCTCCGATTTCCAGCGCATCGCTATTCACGATCTGGAGCCAGAGCAGGATCCCGACATGCCGCTGTTCACCCGGCTGCCGCCCAGCGTTGAGTTTGAGCTGAAGGATCTGCACAAGAACGTCCGCCATTTCTCCTTCATCGCAGGTTACAAGTCCTACAAGCTCGACCCCGAGGATGACGCTAACTTTGATGCTACGGAGCTGATGGCGAAACTCCACGATGCCCTCTATGACGGCGGCTATCGCGGTCATCAGTTGTGTCAGTTCCTTGTGCGACTGCTCTTCTGCTTCTTTGCAGAGGACACTGGCATTTTCCCTTCTGGTGCCTTCAAACTCTACCTGCGCGAGCACACTGCCGAGGATGGAAGTGATCTGGGCGCAAAGCTCGCCCATCTCTTCCAAGTGCTGAACACGCCGACTGAGATGCGTGGCAAGAATCTGGATGAAGACTTGGCTGAGTTTGACTACATCAACGGCGATCTCTTCGCAGAGCCACTCCATTTTGCAGACTTCACAACTGCCATGCGCAGCGTGCTCATGGAGTGCGCGGATTTCAAATGGGAGAAGATTTCACCCGCTGTCTTTGGCTCCCTGTTCCAGACCATCTTCGATCACGAAGACGACCGGAAGCGCCGCCAGTTAGGTGCCCACTATACGGCTGAGAAGAACATCATGAAGATTGTTCGCAGCCTCTTCCTTGATGAGCTGCGCGTCGAATTCGAGGCCGCGAAGAGGGACAAATCTGGCCGTGGCCCCGGTCGCCTGCGTGATCTTCAAAAGCGCCTTGCCTCGCTTCGCTTTCTCGATCCTGCTTGCGGCTGTGGGAACTTCCTTGTCATTACTTACCGCGAATTGCGGCAGCTTGAGCTTGAGATCTTACTGGCTCTGAACAACGGCCAGCAACAGTTCTCAGAGGAAGACATCTACAACCTCTCCCTCATTAATGTGGATCAGATGTTCGGCATCGAAATCGAGGAATTCCCCGCTCGTATTGCCGAGGTTGCTCTTTGGCTCACCGACCATCAGGCAAACCTTTTGCTCGGTGAAGCCTTTGGCCAGTTCTACCGCCGCATCCCCCTGCGTAAGAGTCCGCACATTCATGTGGCGAATGCTCTGCGCAAGAATTGGCATGACGTGCTGCCCTCGTCCCAGTGCAGCTACATTCTGGGCAACCCGCCGTTTGTGGGCAAGCACCTGATGACTGCCCAGCAAGGGCAGGACATGGATGCTGTTTGGGGTGAGTTGAATGGGGCAGGCTTTCTTGACTTGGTAACAGGCTGGTATCGCAAGGCCGCAGAATTCCTTCAGGGTACCAAGATCAAGGTCGCCTTTGTCTCCACCAATTCGATTTGCCAGGGGGAGCAGGCGGCAGTCATCTGGACGGAGCTGTTCCGGCGCTTCCACATTAAGATTCACTTTGCTCACCGCACCTTCGCGTGGGAGAGCGAGGCTCGTGGCAAGGCGCATGTGCATGTGGTTATCATCGGCCTCGCCGCTTTCGACGCATCGGAGAAGTCTCTGCACGACTACGAAGACCTTGAAAACCCAACGGTCGTGACGGTGCAGAACATCAGCCCTTACTTGGTGGAAGGTAGCGACACCGTCCTGCCCATTCGCAGAAAGCCTATCTGTGCAGTGCCACCTATCGTGAATGGCAACAAGCCTGCTGACGGTGGTTTCTTGATCGTCGAACAGGAGGTTAAGCCTTCCTTCCTCGCAACAAACCCAACCATCGGCCCCTATCTCAAGCCAATGCTCAGTGCCGACCAATACCTGAATGGCAAAGAGCGCTGGGTGCTCTGGCTGGTGGATGCCCCGCCACAAGTCATCAAACAAAACCCAGGCGTGCTGGCCCGCGTGGAGGGGGTTCGCGACTTCAGGTTGAAGAGTCAAAAGGAGTCCACCCGGCGGATGGCGGATCAACCAAGTCTGTTCGACCAGATTCGTCAGCCAACCCAGCCCTACATCGTCATCCCGCGTCACTCTTCTGAGAATCGGCGCTACATCCCGTTTGGCTACTTTGGCCCCGAGACCATTATCAGCGACAGTTGCACTGCTGTTCCAGAGGCGACGCCTTATCATTTCGGCGTCCTTTCTTCCGCCATGCACATGGCCTGGATGAAGCAGGTATGCGGTCGTTTGGAGAGTCGTTTCCGTTACTCCAACAAGATCGTCTATAACAACTACCCGTGGCCCGAAGCCCCCACGCACGCGCAGCGCAGCGCCGTGGAGGCCGCCGCCCAGCGGGTGCTCGACGTCCGCGCCGCCTTCCCCGCCTCGACCCTCGCCGACCTTTACGACCCGCTCGCCATGCCGCCCGCCCTCGCCGCCGCCCACACCGCGCTCGATAAGGCTGTGGATCGCTGCTACCGCAGCGAAGCCTTCCCCACCGACCGCGCTCGCGTGGAACACCTCTTCGCCCTCTACGAACGGCTGACTGCGCCCCTCGCACCCGCCGCGCGCGTCCGCGGACGGCGGCGCGGGTGAGACGAACAGCGCGTGCGCCGCGATCGCCAGCGCAAGCACACTCAAGG
>JANOAR010000060.1:0-58553 GCA_031411235.1 Verrucomicrobiota bacterium
GGCGGCTTCATCATCGCGCAGGTGCTCCAGCAACTCAGCAAGCGCAAGAAGCGCCAGGCTTCGCAGATCATCGCCATGAACGCGGTGCAGGAGGAGATCGGCGGCAATGGCGCGATGATGGCGACGCACCGGCTGATGCCCAGCGTCGCTATCGTGCTAGACGTGACCCACGCCACGGACAGCCCTGGTGCCGACCAGAAAAAACATGGCAAAGTAAAGCTGGGCGGTGGCCCCACGCTGACCCACGGCAGCGCGAACCATCCCAACGTGGTGCAACGCCTCATCGCCGTCGCGGAGAAGGCAGGCATCGAGGTGCAACACGAGTCGTCCAGCCGCTACACGGGCACCGATACGGATGTGATTTTCATTCAGCGCGAAGGCATCCCCAGTGCACTCGTTTCACTGCCGCTGCGCTACATGCACAGCGTGGTGGAGATGTGCGATCTCGCGGACGTGCAGAAGGTCATCGACCTGCTCGTCGCCTTTGCCGAGAGCGTGCAGGCAAAGGATGAGTTCGGCATCAAGCTCTAGCGCACGACTCAGTCTCAGCCCTCTGGCTGCAAAAATTAGCGGCGACAAATGGGCGAAGGCGCTTCAATACTTGGCCCTATGCCTAAGCCCGCCCTTCTCTCCCCTGCCCCTGATTTCACCGCGCCTGTGACTGGCGGCCACTATGCTTCTGGAGCTGCGGTGACGCTCAGTGCGCTGCGAGGTCGCCCGGTGGTGCTTTATTTCTACCCAAAGGACGATACACCGGGCTGCACGACGCAGGCTTGTGGCGTGCGCGATGCTTGGGCGGAACTGAGCGCGGAGGCGCATGTCTTTGGCGTCAGTGTCGATGCGATCAAGAAGCACGATAAATTCATTGCCAAGTTTGAGCTGCCTTTCCCGCTCATCAGCGATGAGGCCAAGACCATCGTCGAGGCCTATGGCGTCTGGGTTGAAAAGAGCATGTATGGCAAAAAATACATGGGCATCGAGCGCAGCACTTTCATCATCGACAAGGCTGGCAAAGTGGCCGCAATCCTGGAGAAGGTGCAGCCCGCCGAGCATGTAGCGAAGGTGCTGGCAGCGCTGCGAGGCTAAGGCCAAGGCGGCTTTGTGGCTTACAGCGACTCAGGGCCGGTCGAGGGCACGATGATCTCGCTGCCAGCGGCGGGCAGGGCGTTGTTTTCCATCTTGTTCATGCTGCGAATATCGGCAGCGCTGGTGCTGAAGGAGCGTGCCACGGTTTCCCAGGTGTCGCCCTGCTCGACACGGTAGGAGATCATGCCGCGAGGCCCTTGCGGAGGGGTGATGCTGCCGGTGAAGTCGTTATTCGAGGTGTAGGCCACGGTCTCGGGCTGGAGGGTGGCTGATGGTTTGGGGGTGCTCACGTAGCGAGGCGCGGCTTGCTTCTTGGGCGTGGATTTCTTGCTGGTGTAGATGGGGGCGGCTTTGGTGCTGCGGGTGCTGCGGCCAGGGATGATGAGGCGCTGGTGGAGCTGAATGCTGTCCGCATTGCGGATGCCATTGGCGCTCTGGAGGGCGGCGGTGGAAACACCGTAACTGGCGGCGATGACGCTGAGGCTTTCACCGGGCTGCACGATGTGGGTGCCGGACTTGATGGGAGCGGGGGGCACGTAGTTGTTGGGAATGGCGGTCTTGCGTTTGATCGGGATGATGAGCGTCTGGCCTTCCAGAACGACGTCGCTGGTCATGTGGTTGGCGGCTCTGATCTGCGTGGGTGTGGTGCCGTATTTGTCGGAGATGCGCCATAGTGTGTCGCTGAAGCGCACGGTGTGGGAGATGTAGCCATCGTCGTTGGTGGTGCCTTTGCCTGTGCCCAGGCGGCTTTCCAGGGCGGCAAGGCGGCGATCCTGGGTGCGATCATTGCCTTTGAGGTCGGAGATGTCGTTGGCCATTTGCGCAGCGGCGTTGCTATCCGAGTAGCCATTCGTCACAGGCTGGTAGGCGGTGGTCTTCTTTTTTGTGGGAGCGACGTACGCTGGGGTCTGCACGGTTCCTGCGGGGTAGGGATAGGGCGGCCCATAGTTGCTCACATAGGCGGGAGTCTGCTGGATGGGGCGCTGGGCATAGGCTGGTGGCGAGGTGTAACGTGGCCGAGGCGTGGTCGCCTGGGGCTGGGGGGCATAGTACTGGGGCTGGCTACCGAGGCCGCTGCCTGCGGCGGGGGCTCTTTGTTGCTGGTAGGCAATGTTGTTGCGCGGCGGCGTCGCGGGACTGCCTGCAAAGGGGCCTTGGACGGCGTAGCCATTCTGGGCCAAGACAAAGCTGGGAAGCCCCACCCAACTCAAGGCAAGGCCGAGAACGAATCGGGCGGTGGCGGAAGTCTTGGCCGTGTGGGAGAGTGCATCAATGGTCTGCATGACAGTATTTCTAGCAAATCCTGATTATTATGCAAATTTAAAATCACAGTGGTAATGAAAATTATGAATTTAGCAGTTTGTTAATTTTGCCACCACCTGCGTACGCCGCGTTTTCTCGCTCATCTTGCGCCATAGGGGGCAATCCTTGACTCATCGTAGTCCCTGCGTACGCCGCGTTTTCTCGCTCATCTTGCGCCATGTTGGCAGGTTTTTGATACGAGAAATTTCTCGCCGCCACTTGATAAAGCCGCTAACACAGATGCCCTATGCAAGGTTTCCTCACATTCGCTGACGCCGCCGATGTCCATCTCCTCCAACTGCCGCGCGAGCGCTTTACCTTTGGCAAAGACGAGTCACTCGACCTCGCGGTGAACTTGCCTGGGCTGCCGAGCTACTGCGGTTCGCTAACGTGGGATGACGGCCAGGGCACCTGGATGCTGGAGACCGACGCGGCGGCGCGGGCGCAAGTCGTCCTGGATGGCTCGCCTGTGCGCCAGGGCAGTGTGCCGCTGCACGACGGGGCGATGCTGGTGCTGGGGCATTTCACGATGCGCTTCGACCTGCTGCCCGAGCTGCCCGTCGCGAATGGCAAGCAGGTGCGCGAGCTGACCCTGGAAGGGCAAACCATCCGCGTGGGGCGCGGCAATGATGAGGGCGACGCAACCAAGCTGGCGCTAGACCCTGAGGACGGCGCGGCATCGCGGTTGCAGGCGGTGATTGAAAAAAAGGGCGATGCCTGGGTCATCACCGACCACGGCTCGGTGGGCACAGAACTCAATGGACGGCTCTTCACCAGCGAGCGACTGGTCATCGGCGACCGCTTCCGCGTGGGGCATTATCAGTTCGAGTTCACGGGCAATGGCCTGCGCCGCCTGACAACCACGAGCGGTGGCCGCGTCACGGCGGTAAAGCTGACGCGCGTGGTGCCGGAGAAAAAGGATGGCAAATGGCAGGAGAAGCCCATCCTCCGCAACGTCAGCATGGACGTGCCGAGTGGTAGCTTCATCGGCATCCTCGGGCGCTCGGGCCAGGGCAAGAGCACCATGATGACGGCGCTGTGCGGCCTAGCACCCGCGACCTCAGGCACCATTCTTTTCGATGGGGTGAAGCAGGAACTCAACGCTCGCCCCGGCACGGGTGGGCACCGCATCGGTTTCGTGCCGCAGGATGACATCGTGCATACCGACTTGTCGGTGCGCCAAGCGATCACCTTCAGCGCACGGTTGCGATTGCCAGGAAATCCACCGCAGCAGGAAATCGACACGCTGGTGCAAGCCATCGCGGATCGGCTATCGCTGACGCCGCACTTGCATAAGCGCGTGAGCAAGCTCTCGGGCGGCCAGCGCAAACGCGTGAGCATCGCCACGGAGCTGCTATCGCGCCCAGCGATCCTGTTTCTCGATGAGCCGTCTTCAGGCCTCGATCCCGCCACAGAGTATCATTTGATGAAGCTGCTGCGCGATCTCGCAGGCACGGACTGCACCGTGCTCTGCACCACGCACGTCCTGGGCCGCGCCTACCTGTTCGACCGGATTTGTTTCGTCGATGATGCTCGGCTGGTGTACTACGGCCAGTCGGCGGACGCGCTGCACTTTTTCAAAAAGGACTCCCTCGATGAGGTCTATCTGGAGTTGGACAGAGCCGCCACCGACGCAGGTGCGAGGCAACCCAGCGAATGGGAAACGGAATACGCGGCCTGGCCCACTCGCCCCCAGCCCGAGCCCTCCGTGCCCGTGGTTCACGATCAAGGCGCGGCCCCGCCAGCCAGTGGCGCGACCTGGCGGCGCACGCTCGGCACGCTGCTGCACCGTCAGTGGAGCATCCTCATCGCCGACCCGCTGAACCTCGCCTTCCTACTCGCCCAGGCGGTGGCCATCGCAGCGCTGATCGGCTGGGTGGCACCATCAGACGGGCTGCGGCGGTTTTTAAGCGTGGTCGCGGTGCTGTGGTTTGGCTGTAGCAATGCCGCACAACAGATCGTCGGCGAGCTGCCCATCTTCCGCCGCGAGCGCGTGTGCGGCCTCGGTTTACATACCTACATCCAGAGCAAGGTGCTCTTCATCTGCCTGCTCACCTGCCTCCAGGCGATGGCGCTGTTTGTTCTCGTCACGGCGGTGGGGAATAAGGCCCATGCGAATGGCTTTAATGAGGACGTCATACGCCATGATGAGCGACTCCAAGGCGAGGATGATGGCAGTGAGGAAGAGAAAGCCGCTGCCGCAGCAGGCAAGTCCACCAGCCAAGAAATCAAGCTTGAAGCTTCCCAAGGGCTGGGACGGATAGAACTGCTGCGTTTGTTCAAGCTGACTCCCAAGGATGCCGATACCATCTTGCAACGGTTCGCTGTTGGGCCAGCTAAAAAAAGCGACACGGGGGAAACCCAGTTGGATGCGAATGGCAAGCCGTTACAGATCATTGATGAACTGGCCGTTGTCGGCGGCACCCGTTACCTCGCGCGGTACTATGATGATCGGCTCATGCTGAAAAGCGCCGAGGCACGATCGGCTGTGATCGAGCGCCTGACGCCCGACTACGTGGCCACACTGAAGCAACAGAACTTGATGCCGCTGACACAGGAAGAAATCGAAGCGGCCAAGGTGCGCCCAAGCAAGCTCTATGTGAACGTCATGCTGCGACTCATCGACTGGTTCAACTTGAGTGAGAATCTATCGGGCTCGAAGTCGCGTGCGCTGAAGAAAGACGTCATCACCAACTCCATGGCCTATCGCCCTGCCGAACCACTGAGCCGCGTGGTGATACTGCCCATCATGCTAAAAATGGCAGCGCTCATCGGGGCAGCGCTAGTCGGTGTGTCGTTGGGGTTGATGATCTCCGCACTCGTCCGCAGCGCCACCCAGGCGGTAATGTGGGTGCCACTCATTCTCATCCCCCAAATCCTCCTGGGCGGCTTTGTTATCGTCCTCCCCGAGATGAGCCCCTCCGTGCGCCAGCTAAGCAAGTACATACCCAGTGCCGCAGCGCAACGCATCACCGAGACGGCAGCGATATTTGGCCAGTCCATTCCTACAATGTCGAACCGCACGCGGATCCCCAACTTCCTGAAACTCGATAACAAGGAAGTCGTGGAGTGGGTAGAAAATGGGGTGAATTGCAGGGAGGACGAGTATGAGCGGCCAGCGCCTTCCAACACCGCCTTTCAGAACCTCGTGGTGGATGTTAAAATGGTGGGCCAACGCCACATCGACACCAACAAGGACGCGACTGTCGAAAGCCGCCGTGATGTCTTCTACACCAAGGGCGAGGTCTTCACCGACCTCAGCCCCGTGCGCAGCGCCTCGGCCATCTTGCTGGCCTGGGTGTTAATTTGTTACGCGGCAACATGGCGTGGGCTCTACACCAAAAAGGCCCTGTGAGATGTGCCCATGGCGCACGGCACTCACCCCAAAATCATCCGCACATACCGCTGCCCTGGCATCTGCCGGACGAGGCGTTTCATCTCTAACCGCAGAAGGGTGGGGGAGACGACATGGCCTGCAAGGCCGCAGCGGGCAGTGATTTCGTCGATGTGGACTTCATCGCTGCCGAGGGAGCGGAAGACGGTGTCTTCGTCGGGGCTGAGAGTGATGGTGGGCAGGGCTTCATCGACCTGCGGGGCACGCAGCGCAGTGGGGAAGAGCACCATCAAGTCATCGAGAATATCGCTGCCATCCATGATGAGTTTGGCCCCTTGCTGGATGAGGCGGTTGCAACCGGCGGAGGTAGGGCGATCGACGTTGCCGGGCAGAGCGTAGATGGTGCGCCCCATGTCGGCGGCTTGCTGGGCGGTGATCAGCGAGCCGCTGCGCGTGGGGGCTTCCACAACCAGTACACCACTGCACCAGCCCGCGACAATGCGATTGCGCAGGGGGAAGGATTGCTTGTCGGGCGGGTAGTCCACGGGGAACTCGGTGACGACGGCTCCTTGCTTCGCGATACGCTCGGCGAGGCCCATGTTTTCGGGTGGGTAGAGCTTGCCGATACCCGAGCCGATGACGGCGACGGTGCGGCCTTTAGAGGCGAGGGCTCCCTCGTGTGCGGCGGTGTCGATACCGCGCGCGAGCCCACTGACGACGGTGTAGCCGGAGTAGGCGATCTGGAAGCCGATCTTCTTCGCCATGCCGAGCCCATAGACTGTGGCTTGTCGCGAGCCGACGATGCCGATGGCGTTGCGGTCGCGTGGCAAGAGCTGACCCCAGACGTAAAGGACAATGGGCGGCTGGTGCTCGTGCTTGAGCAGGGCAGGATACTCGTCGTCTTCCTGAGTGAGGATGGTGAGATCGAGTTCGTCGATGCGGCGCAGTTCGCGGCTGAGATCAATCGTGCTCTCCCACTTCGCGATGCTGCTGGCGAGGTCATTGCCAAAGCCCTCAATCTGCAAGATGTCACTCGCCTTCGCCTTCAAGATGGCCTCGGGTGTGCCGAAGACTTCGAGCAGCTTTCGCACGCGCACCGGGCCGATTTTGGGCAGCAGGTTGAGCGCGATGTAGGCCTCGGTGCGGTTCATTCTGCTGCTCTACTTCCTCAGCTCTTCCAGTGCCTGCTTCAGGTGTCCTTCGATGACGTCGGTGCTCACGTAGGCTTCACCGAGTTTTTTGAGGAGGATGAAGCGCATCTGGCCTTGCTCGAATTTTTTGTCCATGCGGACGCGGCGTAGCACTTCCTCTTCGCTCATGTTTTCGGGGAGCTTCATCGGCAGGCTGAAGGCGGTGAGCGCGTTGCGCACGCGCTCCAGCTCGGCGCTGGTGAGGTCGGAGATTTTGGAGGAGAGCCACACGGCGGCATTCAAGCCGATGGAGATGGCCTCGCCATGCAGCAGGGTGCCGTAGCCTGCGGCGGCCTCGACGGCGTGGCCGAGGGTGTGGCCGAGGTTCAGGATGGCGCGCTTGCCCGTGGTTTCGAATTCATCGCTCTCGACCACGCTGGCCTTGATGGCGATGTTGCGACGAATGAGGCTGGGCAGGTCGCCCTTGCCCTGCGCGACGGCTTCGATGGCGTCGAACATGGTGATGTCCTTGATCGCGGCGTGTTTGATGACTTCGGCGAAGCCTTCATTCCACTCGCGCTTGGGCAGGGAGTCGAGCGTGTCCACATCGGCGATGACGTGGGCGGGCTGATGGAAGGCCCCGACCATGTTTTTGGCGTCGGGGAGGTTGATGCCGGTCTTGCCGCCGACCGAGCTGTCCACTTGCGCGAGCACGGTGGTGGGCACCTGCACGTAGGGGATGCCGCGCTGATACGAGGCGGCGGCGAAGCCTGCGAGGTCGCCGATGACACCACCGCCGAGGGCGACGGCGAAGCTCTTCCTATCGAGCCCGGCTTTGGCCATTTCTGAGCAGATGGACTCTAGCCATGTGACCGACTTCGAGGACTCCCCGGCTGGCACGGTGATGAGCGTGGGCTGTTTGCCTGCGGCGCGCAGGCTCTTCATTACCTGCTCTCCGTAGAGAGGGCCGACGTTGGAGTCGGTGATGACGGCGACCTTGATGCCAGCCAGCTTCTTGCTGATCTCGGCTCCCATGCCAGCCAGCAATTCGCGGCCCACCTGCACGGTGTAACTGCGTGGGCCTAGGTTGACGAAGACGGGGCGGACTGGGGCGGGCGGTAGAGGCATGGAAATATCTCGAGGATGCGTCGAGCTGCGAAGTCTCGCGTCGAATCAGAAGCTAGGCAAATCGTTTGGAATCCCGTCTCTCGGCGAAACCACGTCGTCTGCCGCTTGGCATAGTGCCGGGAGTTGAGCTGCATCGTCTCCACCGCAGCCGCCAGCGAGCCCTCGCCTGCGAGGTGGCTGCGTATCTCGCGCACGCCGATGGCCTTGCCCGCGGTATCGGAAAGTTCAGCGAGCGCGGCGATCTCGGCGGCGAGGCCAGCGCTGGCCATATCGAGCACGCGCTGGTTGATGCGCGAGTAGAGTTCATCGCGCTCTCTTTGCAGCAGGACCCCCATGAACTCTGGCACTTGGCGCTCGGCCCACGAGCGCCGCAACACCGACTGCGGCTGCCCGCTGAGGATGCAGACTTCCAGCGCACGGCTCACGTAGCGGTCATTGGCGAGAGCCACGGTTGTCTCGGCCTCGGGGTCGAGCGCCAGCAATCTGGCAATGCGTTCTTCTTTCGATAGAGTCGTTAGCTCAGCTCGCAGCGCCTCATCCACGGGCGGCAGCGGAGCGAGGCCATGCGTGAGGGCCTTCAGATACAAGCCGCTGCCCCCGACAATAATAGGCCAGTGGCCACGCGAAAGCACATCGGCGATAGCTTCGAGAGCTAGATCGCGAAAGCGCTGGGCATCGCAGCTCTCGCTCACGGGCAGCACGCCGAGCAGATGATGCGGCACGCCGCGCTGTTCCTCCGCCGTTGGCTTGGCGGTGCAGATGTCCATGCCCTCGTAGAGTTGAAAGGCATCGGCATTGATGATTTCGCCGTTGATTTGCAACGCCAACTCGACCGCCACCGCAGACTTCCCCGAGGCTGTGGGGCCAGCGATGATGAGGCAGGGCGGAAGCGAATGGTGATGGGTCGAATGCATAGTGGAAGGCGTGGGGCGAGGCGCTCCATGAACTCAGCAGCAACCACGGATGAACACGGTTTTGCACGAATCATGAATGCCTCTTGAACGCATATTCTCATCTTCCTTACCGCGTGAAGCGATCTCTCAGATGCTCCAAGTGCCACTGCGCATTCGTTGGTTCACCCGTCGCTGCGGTCATAATATCTCGCGGGAGCATGGCCGAGCCATGCGCATGAACGTTCTCCCGCAGCCAAGCGAGCAGCGGCGCGTGGTCGGCCTTGGCGATGCCTTCGCGCACAGCGTCCACTTTCTGCGCGGCATGGTAGAGCTGCGCGGCGTTAAGATTCCCCAGGGTGTAGGTGGGGAAGTAGCCGAGGCCACCCATCGACCAATGGATGTCCTGCAAGCAGCCATGCGCATCGTCAGGCGGAGTGCGACCGAAAAGCGCCTTGTATTCATCATTCCAGGCCGCAGGCACATCTTTGATCTTCAGCTCTCGGTTTAACAAACGGCGCTCGATGCTGAAGCGCAGCAGGATGTGCAGATCATACGTGGCCTCATCGGCTTCGACGCGGATGAAGCTGAATTCAGCGCGATGGATGCCACGCAAAAAATCATCCAAGGCGAATCGAGACAACGAGGGAAATATCTCAGCCGCGCGTGGCAACCAGTGCTGCCAGAAGGTGCGCGAGCGGCCCACATGGTTCTCCCACAGCCGCGATTGCGATTCATGGATGCCCAGCGATACCGCCGTACCGGAGGGCAGGCCGTAGTCGCAGACGGGCAGCCCCTGCTCATACAAGCCATGCCCCGCCTCGTGCAGCACACCGAAGAGTGAGGAACAAAAGTCGCGCGCATCATAGCGCGTCGTCAGTCGCACATCGCGCGGCCCTAGCTTGGTGCAAAAAGGATGCGCGGTGGTGTCGATGCGGCCAGCGTCGAAGTCGAAGCCGATAGACTCCGCGATTTCGCGGTTGAGCTGCTGTTGTTTTTCAATCGGGTAGTCGCCCGCGAGCACATCCGCAGGCACTTCGGCGGAGCGCTCCACAGCTGCCTTGGCGATCACGGCGAGCTGGGGGCGCAGGGAGTCGAAGAGCAGCGCAATGTCTGCCGCACGGGCGCTGGGCTCATACTCATCGAGCAGCGCATCGTAGGGCTCGCCGCCTGTGTAGCCCCAGCGCTCGGCCTTCTTTCGCGTGAGCCGCAGCAGCTTATCAAGGTGGGGAGCGAACTGTTTAAAATCGGAGTCTTTACGCGCCTGCACCCATGCGGCCTTGGCCAGCGATGAAGTCTCGCTGAACTCTTCCACGAGCTTTTGCGGCAGCTTTGTCGCGCGGTTCACGAGGCGTCGCCACTCGCGCACATTGGCCTGCATGACGGGGGTCTGCTCGGCGGACTCGCTCTCGGCTTGATCCAGTAGCAGGCGAAATTTCCGCGAGGTGAATAGCCCATGCCCCTTGCCCGTGAGGTAGCCCACTTGCTTCGCCCGATGCGCCAGCGCATTGGCTGGCATGTAGGTTTCCTGATCCCAGCCAATGGTGGCCGTCGTGGATTCGAGCAGCGCGATCTCCGTCGCAATCTGGCTGAGCTGGGGGTAAGCGAGCATGTTTGTAGGTGGGAGCAAAAGGGCGGTTCCCGTGCGTGCTACCAAGTGCCCTGTCAAGAGAGTGCGGGCGTTGTGACGCAGCGAGTTTGGAACAGCCTGCCAGCCGCTCGTCTCACCGCTGGCACTTCGGGCAATAAAACGTCGAGCGTGCGCCCATCACGACCCGCCGCACCACTGTGCCACATGCCAGGCAAGGCTCGCCCTCGCGGCCATACACGCTCAGGCTTTGCTTAAAATAACCTGGCTCACCATTCTCACGCAGGAAGTCTCGCAGCGTCGTGCCACCCATTTCGATGCTCGCGCTAAGCACGGATTGGATCGCTTCCACCAGCCGCGCTAGACGCGCCCGGCTCACCTTTCCCGCCGCTCGCACTGGCGCGATGCACGCCATGAATAGCGACTCACAGGCATAAATATTGCCCACACCCACGACTAGATGCGAGTCCATGATGGCTTGTTTGATCGGCATCGCCCGCCCTTTCAATGCGGCCAGCAAATACGCCACATCGAAGTCCTCGCCCAGCGGTTCAGGGCCAAGATCAGCGAGCAGCGCGTGTTGCATCGGATCGCCTTCAATGAGCAAGCAGGCACCGAAGCGACGCGGGTCGTGCAGACGCAGTTGCAGCCCATTTTTCAGCTCCAGTGCAACATGGTCGTGCTTGCGCCATTCGCTCTGCGCAGGGACAACCCGCAGACTGCCTGACATACCAAGATGCAGGAGCAACGTCCCGCGTTGGGTTTTAAAAAGCAGGTACTTTCCCCGGCGTAGGCCAGACTCAACAACGCAGTTTTTCAGTCGAGAGATCTCTGGGGATACAGGCCAGCGCAGGGCCGCATTGCGCACCAGCACCCGCTGTATCTGCTGCCCCACAAGGTAGGGCGCGACACCGCGCAACGTGGTTTCCACCTCTGGAAGTTCTGGCATAAAGCGGGAATAGAGGTCGCTGCGGAAGTAGCCAAAAGGGACTGTCAGCCTACGCTGACTCGCGCCGCTTACGGAGGATTCACATCCGTCCCTGTGCCTGGATCAATGGGAGGCGTCGTCGGCGTGGTGGGGGTCGTTGGAGTCGTAGGCGTCGTCGGCGTGGTGGGTGTATCCGAAACATAGCCCTGTTGCTTCACACGCAGCAGCATTTGGGCGAAGCCGCTGGTGACGGTGCCACCGTTTTTATTAGCCTTGGCGGTTTCATCTTCATCGAGCACGAGCTTCATTTCGGCGAACTCGATAAAGCTGAGGGTGCCATCGGTTGGCTGTGCAGTGGCGGCGAGCTTGGACTCATCGCGCGAGGCCTGGGCCATGCCGTGCAGGGTCTTGGCAGCCTTGACCCGAAGGGTGTAGCCAGGGCCATTGATTTGCAGCGGATGCTTCACTTCGCCAAAGGCCTGCATACTCAGCATGGGGTCGCTACCACCTGCGGTGCCACCGCCCATCGCGACGATGGAATAACGCTTGTCGTCAGTCTTGGCGGCGTAAAAGGCAACGGTATTGGCCTGTTCGTTATAGACTCGACTGCCGCCGTCATTCGCGGTGAGAATGGCCGAGCCAGTGCCGCCAAGCGAGGGCACGATGACGTAGCCACCGCCCCAGAAGTCCACATTGAAGCCTTCGACATGCTCAAACTTCAACTCGTAAATGAAGACGCCCGTGGCGGTGGTCGCCGTGGGCGTTGTTGTGACAGGCGTCGTCGGGGTGGTTGGCGTTGTCGGCGTTACTGGAGTCGTCGGGGTGGTTGTTTGCGCTTGGGCAAATGGCACGCAGGCTCCCAAGAGGGCGAGCAGGACGAGACGTCTCAGGCAGTGAGAGAAAATTTTCATGGGTTTAGGATGTTAGCGATCTGCTAGCTTAGTGTCCAGAGGCGGTTTGGCGCTCATTCGTTGTCGAATGAACGCTCCTTCGCGTAACGCCGCCGCCTGCTTCTAAGCACCTATTTTTTCGCGGGTTCAGCCGCTTTCTCTTTGGCGGCAGCTTCCGCTGCGGCCTTGCCGGGCACAAATTTGAGCGACTCAGCATTGATGCAGAAACGGCGGTCGGTTGGTGTATTGAAGCCCTCTTTTTCAAAGACGTGACCGAGGTGGGCATCGCACTTTTTGCACACCACTTCGATACGCCGACCATCAGGATCACGATGTTCGGCGACGCCCTTGGCTTTGCTTTGATCGTAGAAGGAAGGCCAGCCGCAGCCGGAGTGAAATTTTTCGTTGGAGGTGAAAAGCTCAGCACCACAACTGGCGCAGAAGTAGGTGCCTTCGCCCTGCTTATTGAACTCATCATACTTGGCTCCGTTGGGGGCCTCGGTGCCAGCCTGGCGCATGATGCGGTACTGCTCGGGCGTGAGTATTTTGCGCCACTCTTCATCCGTCTTCACGACTTTGTCGGTCTTGGTGTCCATAACTTTTTCAGGGGTGGGTTTGGGGGCAGCGGGCTTGGCGTCCTCGGCATTCGAGGCGAGTCCAATAGCGAGGATGAGGGCGGTGATGCGGATTGTTTTCATGGTAACGATGAGAGTTGGGCGAGAGACGCTTATTCCATAGCTACGTCTCTATCGCTTCGAGAGTTTGTGGTTCTTTCAATCCACACAGCAGGGGCAGGCCTGCACCCAGTGGCCGGGGGCGACTTCCTTCAACGATAAATCAACGCCCACGCTGTCCTTCCATTTGGGATGATTAACGCGATGGCCAAAGGCACAGCCTGCGGGCGGATTGATGGGACTGGGCACGTCGCCCACCAGTAGGATGCGCTGTTTGCGCCGTGCCGGATCGACCTCGGGGATGGCCGAGAGCAAGGCCTTGGTATAAGCATGGCGCGGGTCGCGATACAGCGCCTCGGCAGTGGCAAGTTCGACGATCTTGCCGAGGTACATCACAGCCACGCGGTCGCTCATGTGCTTCACCACGCCGAGGTCGTGGGCGATGAAGAGGTAGGCGAGACCGAAGTCGCGTTGCAGCTCCAGCAGCAGGTTTAAAACCTGGGCCTGCACCGAGACATCGAGCGCGGAGACAGGCTCGTCGCATACGATGAGCTTGGGTTTCAAAGCCAGTGCTCGGGCGATGCCAATGCGCTGGCGCTGGCCACCGCTGAACTCGAAAGAATAACGCTCCGCCGCATCAGTGGGCAGCCCCACACGCTCCAGCAACTCGGCCACACGAGCACCGCGCTCGGCCCGCGCGCCGATGCCTTGGATGATGAAGGGCTCTTCCAAAATCTGCCCCACGGTGTGCCTGGGGTTCAGCGATTCGGCGGGGTCTTGGAACACCATCTGCATGTCGCGGCGGATGGTGCGCAGAGCTGCCGAAGTCACCCGCGAGAGGTCATAACCATCGAAGATGATTTGACCCGCCGTGGGCTTGAGCAAGCGCACGACGGAGCGCGCGACGGTGCTCTTGCCACAGCCAGACTCGCCGACAAGACCGAGTGTCTCACCCCTGCCGAGTTCCAGCGACACGCCATCGACAGCTTTGCAGGCAGCGATCGAACGCCTGAACACGCCCCCACGAATGGGGAAATGTAGCTTGAGGTTTTGAATGGAGAGGAGGCTCATGACGGAAGGCCCAGGCGACTTCTCAAGCCTGAGTCAGGGTGAACAATAATGACATCAATCGGGAGGATCACGCCGCCAGAGGTCGCCACGAAATTCCCATCGTGGCAATCCATCACAGCGAGATCGTCTGATGGCCGGTAAAAGCTCTCCGGCACTTCCGTCGGGGCAAATCCAGCCGCCTGCATGAAGTGGGCGATGCTTTCCTCGGTAGGCACATCACCCGTGATCCAGGGTTGCGACATGACCAAGCTGAAGCCAGCAGGCGAGTCGATCACGCCTTCCCACTCTGCCGAGTCACCGAAGATTTGGTTTTGCAAAAGCCAGCGTTCCAAATATTCCAGCGGCAGAGCCGAGTCTGGCTCACCATTCGGATAGGCGACGCCACAGCGGCCCGTGTTGGTGATCTTGATAGCGCAATGGCGCTCATCATTATAGAACACTCGATGTTCCGCACCCAGCGCAAACGGAGTTTGGTAGCGATCCGCAGCAATCAGTTTGCCAAGGATTTTTGCCCATGCGGCAAGGGACTGGAACTGCTTTTTGCGCTGGCTCTCTCGGCTCTCACGGCCTGATGTCTCGCCACTTGCGCCTTCGCCTGTGCGGAGGTGATGGATGGCTGACTCAAGCGCGCTTTCCGCAATTCGGCTGGGTTGGTGATCATGGGGCAAATCATATTCATTAAGCTGTGTCTTGGCAATCTCAATTCCCATGCACGCCGCACAGGACTCCACCCAGTGGCCTGGGCTGGCCTCTTCAAATGTTGGCCGCGTGCTGAGCTGCGCCGCGCTGTGCGCATGGCCCGAGCGCGGGGCGAAGCGGCAGCCGCTGGGCATCGCTCGCAGGCTGGGCACCATGCCTTCGATGATGGGCAATGGCGTCTTGGGCGGGTGCTCCAGCTTGGGCAGGCAGCGGATGAGGCCCTGCGTGTACGGATGCAGCGGCTGGTCGAAAATGGCACGCACGGGGCCGCGCTCGGCGATACGGCCCGCATACATCACGGCGACTTCATCACAGGTCTCGGCGACCACGGCAAGGTCGTGGGTGATGAGGATGACGGCCATGCCAGTGTCGCGTTGCAGTCGCTTGATGAGGTCTAAAATCTGCGCCTGCACGGTGACATCGAGCGCGGTGGTGGGCTCGTCGGCGATGAGCAGCTTGGGGTTGCAGGAGAGCGCCATGGCGATCATCACGCGTTGCCTCATGCCGCCGCTGAGCTGATGCGGGAACTCGTTCACTCGCTGATCCGGGGCTGGGATACCGACCCATTCCATCAACTCCACAGCGCGGCGCAGGGCAACGGTGGGAGTGAGCTGCTGATGGATCAGCAGGTTCTCGATGATTTGTTTGCCGACGCGATGCACGGGATTCAGCGCGGTCATCGGCTCTTGGAAAATCATCGCGATGTCCTTGCCTCGCACCTTGCGCATGTGTTCGAGCGGGAGGTTGACGAGGTCTTTGCCATCGAAGGTGATGCTGCCGCCGAGAATGCGGCCCGCTGGCTGCGGCAGCAGGCGCATGAGGCTCATGGCGGTGACGGTTTTGCCACAGCCACTCTCGCCGACGATGCCAAGCGTCTGCCCTGCGGCGATGTCGAAGGAGATGCCATCGACGGCAGTGAGCAGTGCGTCATCGGCCTGGAAACCAACACGTAGGTCGCGGACTTGGAGGAGGGGTGTGCTCATGGTTTTGCCGCTCCTCCTTTCAAGTTTTGATCAAACACCAAGTCCACTTCGGGGAAGGCCTTGCCGCTCTTCATTGCGGCCAGCGTCTCGGCTTTGATGGCTTCATCAATCCAATGCACATGGTTGGAAAAAGGCAGCTCGCTCACCGCCACGTTGAAAGTCTTCTCGGGCCAGCGCACCCAGCGCCAGTAGGCGGCACGATAGTAGTTTTGCTCGAAGCCGGGAACCCATACGGCTTCATCGTGGATGATCTGATCTGCGCCCCAGCTTGCCTTGCGCATATCCTCGATGGTGGAGGCAGCGCGTTCGGCTTCACAGAGCACATCCATCGGCTTACTGGCGAAGCTGCACAGATTGTTGGTGTTGGCCTTCGGTGTCTTGCCGTCCGCCATGAAGGCGTCCTTGCTGTGGAAGTTTTGGTAATGATCGGGGAAGGGCGGCGAGACGCTGAAGCCAACCTGCGTGAGCTGGTGTTTTTTCTGCGTGGCCTTTTGAAAATAGGCGGTGGGATCCATGCCTTCGAGCTTGTATTCCACGCCGCACTTTAGCCCCTCTTCCTTTAGCCGTTGCATGTACTTGTCCACCGTGTCGCTCTTGCGATAGAGGATGGTCAATGACAAGCGCTGGCCCGCAGCATTGACCAGCACGCCATCGTTGCCTTGTTTCGCGTAGCCAGCCTTTGCGAAGTGCTCGCGTGCTTGCTCGACGCTGAAGGGGCGCGACCGAATCGGCGGATTGCCGAGCAACGGGTAGCCTTCGCTGAAGGAGTTGAGCCGTTGGAAATCACCGCGCAAATCGAAGTCGATAACCTTCTGGTAGTTCGTCGCGTAGCAGATGCCGAGGCGCACTTCTTTGTTGTCCAGCGGTGGCGAGGCGAGGTTCATCCACATCCCACGTTTGCTGCTGGGCCAAATATTGTAGAACTTGGCTTTGCAGATGTAGCCCTTGTGAACCTCGGGGATTTCCAGCTTCTCATACCAGTAGTCCGGCACCGCAACGAGGAGCTGATCCGCATCAAGCTGGCCCTGGCGCAGCAGTTCAAAGGTCTTCTCTTGGAGCCTCACCACACGGTAGATAATGGTATCGACGTTGTAGCGATTGCGGTAGAATTTCTTGTCCTTCGCCCACCAGTCTTTCACCCGACTGAGGGCGATGCTACGACCAAAATGGATGTCCTCATCCTTGACCACATAAGGCCCGGCGGAGGGTCGGCAGCGCCACTGGTAGCGAGCTTCAAAGTCGGGGCCGAACTCACGGAAGAAGCCGCGTGGTGAGGCGGTGGTATTTGCATCGTAGGGCGCAAGTGGCTTCGCATCGGTGAGGGTGATCGACAGCGTGCGTGCGTCATATCGAGTGATGTTGGTGAACTGCTCCGAGAAATATTGATTGCCGTACGGGTTCTTGGGGTACTCCGAGAGCTGCATGTAGAAGGCGTTGAAGAAGTCATCAGACTCAATGGGTTGCCCATCGGAGAAACGAGCATCCGGGTCGATGCGGAAGTACACGGTGCGGTTATCGGCCGTCACCGCCCACTGCTTGGCGATGCTGGGGATGACGCGCCCGGTGTCGGGATGTAGGCTGATGAGCCCCATCTCAATATCGTCATATTGATAACCACGAAAGGAGCCGTTGGAGTTCTCTCCGAGCACGCGCAGCGTCGCTGGAAACGAAGGGATGGCATCGGTGAAGGTGCCGCCTTTTTTTGCGTGCTCATCGCCGATCTCGGGCTCGGCCATGCCATCTTCCCAACGCAAATCGACAGGCACGTCCTCAGGCTTCGCGAAGGAGAAATACTCGGGCTTGGTGAGTCGCTCGGTGGTCTTGGCGAGTTGTTTTTCGAGATCCGCTTTTTCGACTGGATCGGTGACTTTAGCGATGTCGGCAGGCAGGCGCTTGGCATCGTCTTGCAGGGTGCTGAGCACCTTCTTGTTGTAGAAGGCCCAGAAGGCGGCGCGCTCCTTGGTGCCATCGTACGGCGGGAAGTCGGCGGCATGAGCCAGCGAAACTAGGCAGGCGCAAATAAGTCCAAATCGCTTCATGAGTAAGTCGTAAATTTTTTCGGATCAAAAGCCTCGCGCAATGCCTCGCCAACGAAGGTCACGAGCAACAGCACGGACACCATCGCGACGAACATCGAGAGCGAAGTCCACACCGCCGAGGTGTGATTCGTGCCGTCTTCCAGCAGCCAGCCCCACGAGGGATACGTCTCGGGCAAACCGAAGCCGAGGAAGGACAGTGCGGTGAGCGATGAGATGATGCCCGCGACGCTGAAGGGCACTTGCGTGACGATGGTGCTGAGCATGTTGGGCAGCAGGTAACGCGTCAGGATTCGCCAAGTGCTCGCGCCTTGTAGCCGTGCTGCCGCCACGTAGTCGCGTTCCTTTTCTTTATAAGCTAGCGCCCGCATCGCATACGTCAGCCCCGTCCAGGAGAAGAGACACATCACGCCGAGCAGCATCAGCAAGCTCATGTTCGCAATGGTGACGATGCTCACCACAATCATGACGATGTAGAGAAAGGGCAGTTCCTCGACGATCTCGATGACGCGCTGGAAAATGATGTCGAACCAACTGCCCCAGTAGCCCATCAGCGCCCCGAGGATGATACCGACGCCGTAGGTGATGATGAGGTAGATGCCGATGGCCTTCAAATTGACCTGCCAGCCGCCATAGATTTGCGCCAGCACATCCCAGCCTCGGCTATCGGTGCCGAGGTAGTGCCCCGCGCTCCACAGCGGCGGCAGCGAAGGGTAGCGCGTGACTTGTGGCGGCGTGGTCTTGGCATTCTCGAAGTCGGCCTGCGGCATCTCACCTGTGATCTTCTCGCGCACTTTTTTACCCGCCTCGTAGGCGGCACTCACGGCCAAAGCACCGCTCTTGGTATAGCCCAGCCACTCGCCATCCGGCAGGCCGTGGCGCACGCGCATCTCGGTGTGTTTAGCATCAGGCGTATCGGCATAGTAGCGGCGCGCACGGCCTGCAAAGGGCTCGCTGGCACCGGGCTCAAAGAGGATGCCAGCGCGGTCTTCGAGCGTGACGGTCTGTTTATCATCCGAGTCCAGCACCGGCGCCCAAGGCACGATGGGCAAAAGCAACCAGCCGCGATTTGTTTTGCCCAGCGTCACTTTCAGTTCGCGGTAACTGACCTCCTGCTCGCCCGCGAGTCCAAAGTCCTTCGCCGTGTAACGCTGCTTCACGAAAGCTGGGAAATACGTGTGCCCATCGCAGCGAACGATGAGCGCCCGCTTGCCCACGAGCGACTGATCCAGCCCCGCAAGAAACACCAGTAGCAACAAAATGCGCCACGCCCACCAGCCGCGCCCGATGCTGCGGAAGCGCTTGAAGCGCTGCAAGGTAACGGGGTTCCAGCGGATGTCGGCGGGTAGAAATTTTATCCCCGCGATACCTGCGATGATGAGCAGCAGCGACGCGACCCAACCAAAGCTTTGGCCCACGCTGAACAGCCAGGAGATAGTGGGCAACTCCAGGCCGCACAGCTCCGAAAGGATGGAGAGCACGCCGAGTGTGATGGCGATGATGGAGAGCTTTTTGTTCATTCAAATCGTATTCGCGGATCAAGTCGTGCAGTGATCACATCAGAGAGCACGTTGCCCAGCATCAGCAGTAGGCCGCTGATGGTGACGGTGCCCATGACGATGGGGTAATCTTTCTCCAACAGTGCGCTGAAGCCCATCAGGCCAAAACCGTCGATGTCGAAGATGCGTTCAATCAAGAAACTGCCAGTGACGAGCACCATCGTCGCCTGGCCCATCGTCGCGGCGATGGGGATGAAGGAGTTGCGCAGCGCATGGCCGATGACGGCTTGTTTAAAGGTATTGCCCTTCGCTACGGCAGTGCGGACATAATCGCTGGCGAGTTGATCGAGCAGGTTGTTTTTCACCATCATCGTCAGGCCCGCGAAGCTACCCACCATATAGCAGGCCAGTGGCAGGATGGCGTGGTGCAGCAGATCCCAGACCTTGCCCGGTGTGCTCATTTCAGCGAAGCCAGGACTCACAAAACCCTCCAACGGGAACCAACGCAACCGAGCGGCAAAGATGACCATGAGGAACACGCCGAGCGCATACGATGGAATGGCGTAGCCGAAGAAAATCAGCACCGAAGTCGATGTATCGACAGGCGTGCGGTGCTTAATGGCCTTCAGCACGCCGAGCGGCACGCAGATGAGGTAGGTGAGCAGCAGCGATGCGATGCCGTAAAATAGGGAGATGGGGAAGCGCCGCTTCATCATCGTCCACACAGGCTCAGAGTAGCGTGTGCTCTCGCCGAGATTGCCCTGAAGCACGCCAGCGAACTTGGGCTGATACATCACGGCGATGTAGGGCTGGGCTTTGTCGAGCTTCTGCCCTGGATTGCGCTGATCCCATTTCTCCTGCTGCTGCTTCGGTGTCGTGAGCCGCACTCGCCAAGTGCTCAGGTCAATGCCCGGTGCAGTGACCAGTTCCACACGATCATCAGCGAAGCGCTTCACCTGCACCACGTCGGCTGTGCCTGGCAGTTTGACTTCGGTCTCCAGCTTGCCTTCAGCAAACTCGGCGCGTGAGCGATTCAGTTCCTTGGGCCAGGCACCAAGCCATGCCGCGTAGGCGATCGGGAAGGGTTTATCGTGGCCGTATTGCTCTTCGAGTTTCAGCAGTTGCCCCGGCGTGAGTCCACCCGACTGGCCTTGTGCTCCCCCGCTGCTGCGTTGGCCATCGCTCTTCATTCGCGCCTCCATGAGCGCCTGCTCCATCGGCCCGCCAGGGGTGAAGCGGATGATAAAAAACACCACCATGGTCATGCCCACCAAGGTTGGCGGAATGAGAAGGAGGCGGCGGATCAGATAAGCGGTCATGCGTACGATGGGCGCAAACTTTGCGGCATGACACGCTTCGGCTCAAGACATTCCGCAACTTGGGGCCAATCGTGTGAAGGCGACCTAGCAAGACGAAGCAACCTTCCGTTGATCAAGCTCAGGTCCTAGCAGCCTAGCGCCTACGACGGCGCAGCAGCAAGCCGAGGAGGCCAAAGGCGAGAAGGAGAGCGCGTGAAGGCTCGGGGGCTAGAACGATGACCAGGACACCATCGGTTTTGAAGAGCGTAGTGTCGTAGATCAAGTTGTTGGCGAGGGAGGGCAGATCAAGATCGGTGCCTAACTCACCGCCGTTGCGGGGATTGATGCCGACGTTGAATCCGGCAGCGCTGATGTTCATCCAGTCGATGAGGTTGATGATGTCGCCAGCCATGGGGGTGTAGCCACCGAAGAAGCTGACGGCAACTTTGGAGCCAGCGGCGAAGGTTGCAGTACCATTGATGTCGAGGTGGTCGTGCTGCGTTGTCAGCACGGGGGAGGCAAGTGTCCCGGCGTAGGTGGTGGTAAGGCTTGAAATAATAGCCGCATAGTTGGCCTGCATGGCGGAGTTGAGTTCAGGGGCGTTGAAGGTGGCCTTGCTGATCTGCATGGCCAATGTTGAACCCGCGAGGAAGGCAGCGTCGCCATTCATGACGAGGGTGCCCATAATGGAGCCTGCGACGTCGCCGGGCTTCACGGTTGCTCCCAGCTCGATAGTCGTCGCACCGTTGACGTGGCCTGTGCCCGCGAGGGTAGCCCCGTTCTGGACGATGTTGCCCGCCGTGGTGTTGGCGCCTGTGTCGCCGAAGCCATTCACACCGACTTGCAGAGTGCCTGCTTTGATCAATAGGCTGCCCGTTTGCTGATTGTCCTGGGTGAGGGTGATCCAGCCAGCGCCATCTTTGACGATATTGAGCGCGGCTCCCGCTTGGCCGTTGGTCTGGTACATGTGGTCGGGTGGCAAACCATCGCGAATGGTGGCGCTCATGATGACCTCAGTATTCGCGGGCGTGGTCTGTGTGATGGTCAGGGTGCCGGGAGTGGCTGCGGCGTTCTCAATGACGGCTCCCGTAAAGTTGCTGTTACCGAACTCACCGATGGCTCCTGGCGTGGATAGCCCGCCAATGGTAACGGTGCGGCCAGCAGCTTGCAGCACGCTGGAACCATTCAAGGTCACATCATTCTTGGCGGTGAGGGCGTTGTTGTGGTCGAGGCGGACGATGGTGATCTCGTCGCGGTCATAGGTTGTATTGATGCCCACGGTCACATCGCCTGACCAACCGGAGTTGTCGCCGCTGAGGACATTGTAGCCCCAGACACCGCCATTGCGCTGATCATTGGCCGTGCCGCTGTTGGATTCATCGGTGTGGAAGAGCAGATTTCCCGTGCTGGTGGCACCATCAACGAAGTTGCCCTTGAAGTGGGTGAAGTCGAACTTGCCACCGGAGACCAAAGTCGCGTCGCTGGTATGAACGCTGAGGTTGTCGTTCATCGTGATGTTGCCGTAGAAGTAGTGATCCTGGCCATTGTGCTGCGGGCTGAGGATTTGGATGCGCTTGGTCTGAAGCGGGTTGTAGGTCACGTCGATGTTTTGGAAAACTTCGACGTAGGAGCCGGGCAGGGCGTTTTCATTTTGCAGCCGGAGATCGGCTAGGCCTTGGTATTCGGTGCCGCCCAAGACAATGGGCAAGGTGCTCATGCCCGCAGGGCGACCGTTGCTGGAGAGTAACACGCTGCCTTCTTGGATCGTAAGCTGGCCTGACCACTCAACGTTGTTGTCGCGGAATTCGAGTATGCCTTGGCCGATCTTGTTGATCGAGCCTGTGCCTGTGAGGTAGCCACCTGCGTTGTTGAGGCGTGCAACAGCCGCCGCAGTGACATCGAAGGTCACGTTGCCTTGGAGCTCGATGACGCCGTTGAGGTTGGCGATACGTTGCGTGGCTTGACCTGGCTGGCCGATCTGCACGGTGTTGTTACCCTCGAATTTGAACCACTCTTCCCAGATATAGTCACCAGCGGATACGCTATTCCAAAGCTCCAATCGTGTGCCGTTGCGCAGCACGGTGCCATCAATGGCGGAGCGATTGGTGCCAAAGATGCTCGTTGTGCCAGTCGAGGTGGAGGTGGCACGAAGAGTGCCCTGACGCACATCGATGAGGCCGTTGAAGTTGCCGCTATCGGTGGTGAGATCGAGCACGCCAGCACCCATTTTAACGATGTCGCCGACAGCGTGAACAGAGCCACTCGTCTCGGAGGCGACGAGGGCATTCAAGCTGAGCACGGTGTTGCCATTGACCACGTCGAAGACGCCGCCATTGCCGCCGATCTGGGTGCGGCGATTGCTGCCGAGGGCTTCGCTGCCGCCCGTCCAACGCAAGGCACCGCCATTGAGGTAAAGTTGGCCATCCGTTGCGGCAGTGGGGTTGGGGCCAAGGCGAGCCGCCGAGTCGATGCTAAGGATAGAACCACCGATGTAGGTTTTACCCGTGTAGTTGTTGTTGCCCGAGAAGACGACTTGGCTGGTGGAACTGCTGCTCCAAGCAGCCAGCGAACTGGCCGAAGTGACGGATGGGCCCGTAACAACCACGGCGTTGGTTCCAACAATCTGCGAGGCTACATTGAGGGCACCCTGGGCATAGTGGTGGAAGATCAACTCCGCAGCGCCAAGATCCACAGTCGCTGTGCCAACGCTATCGCCAGTGGCGTTGTTACTGATGGTGACGGTGGTGGCATCGACGATGGAGGAGACAAACGACCCCGCAGGGATGTTGGTTCCGGCGATTCGTAGGCCGGGGAAAAGATCCGTGGTATCGAGCCCGCTGACGACGTTGCTGCCATTCGTGGTGGTGCCTTCGACGGTGCTATACACAGTGCTGGTGAGACCGCCTTCCTTCGCTATGACGACGGAATTGGTAGCGGCGACGGTGGCAGTTGCTTTGGTGCTGAGTTCAAAGGAGTTCCCGTCGATAATGGTGGTAATATAAGCCCCCGTAGGGATACCAGTGCCAGCGCCGAAATTGCTCACTCTCATGCCTGCGTAAAAGCCTGTGGTACTGACGCCCGTAACAAGGTTGGAGCCCGTGGTGGTGGATGCCGCAGAGGTCAAGAAAACATTGGTCGTCGTGCCGCCTGCGATGGTTTTATTGGAGGTGCCGACGGCGGTGGTCGTCATGATGCCGCCACTGCCTACGATTAATTTCTCATCAGGCCCGAGGCTGATGGCGCTCTCGGCATTGGCATCAAAGCGCAAGGTGTTGACGACACGATGATGCGTATTGCCAGTAGGGTAGGTCTGAGGATTGGTCGCCACGATTTTTGGCACAAGCGTGCCGATGAAACCTGCGCCGCCGTTCTCCGAAATGTCCTCACTGGTCTGCCAAGTGGTGATGTCGTTTTTATACTCATCACTGACGCGCAAATACGCACCAATGCCATCTGTCGTATCATCGTCCATGGCGAAGTCGATCGCGGTGCGCGGCGCGGTGCCATAGGTGGCGTGGGGGATGGCGACGTTTTGTACCAGGCCGGAGCGTGCGAGCAGGGTGATGACGCCAGCAGAGCCGACGAGGCCATCGTTCATTTCGACGAAGTTGATCGTGCCACCAGGTGCCCGATTGATAACGGTGGTGCTGGTGTTGGTCGAGTTGATCGGCCCGGTGCCGATATTCAGCGTCATGACGCTGCCGCCACGGCCTTCGACGATGAGTTCAGAGCCGCCATTGTTGACGTTAAATGAGGAGCCTGCATCGCCGCGCTGCGCTGTGCCTTGAGTGGTATTAGCGGGCACAAGACCATTGAAGCCTCGGAAGAGCAACGTGCCGCCACTGAGGGAGAGGTTGGCGCTTGTGGCATAGCGGGTGTTGTTATTGACGCCGTAATCGAGGGTGAGCTGGCCGCCTTGGACGTTGACGCTGCCTGCGCTGCCACCACCGATGGGAGCCCCCGTCATGACGACTTCGCCACGCCCACCTTTGTCAATACTGCTGGAAAGAATACGGCTGTTGATGTCCACCCGGCCACCCGCAGCAGAGAAGTAACGAGTGGTGCGCGTTTGCAGGATGGTGCCATCTCCCGTGCCGAAGGTGACGACGCCGGATTCGTTTTCACCGCCGATGAGGGCTGCGCCGCCCGTGTTGCCGACGACGAAGTTGGTGATGTTGAAGGCTTGACCTGGCTTGGTCAGCAAGATTGCTGCCATGTCACCGACGGGGGCGGTGCCTGTGTTGCTTTGGTTGGTGCCGATACCGAGTTGGAAGCCGACCATGGGCAGGAGTTCGCTGCCGAGCACAGAGTTGATTTTTGCGGCGGCATCTGCGGTGTAGAAGTTGCCTGTGCCCACATAGCGCAGGTAGCCACCCGTCATTTCGAGACGGCCTACGGCGTTCCAGGGCTGGTAGCTGTTGAAGTTCAGCTCCACGTTGCCGCCAATCCAGAGGCGCATTACTTCGTTTTGATGGGTTCGGGTGCTGCCATCGCTGGCGAAGAGGCTAGGATTATAGGCGATGGTGGTTGCGCCACCCATGCCGTCGCTGCGATCACCGAACTGACCTTTAAAAAGAATGAAGCCATTGCTTGAGCCATTGGTGGTCAAGATGCGGGCGTCGGTGATGTATTCATCGTTACTCACGGGGCTGGCACCGCCATAAATATCGCCCGTGAGGATCATCGCGGAGTTGCTGTTCACGTTCACCCGATTATCGCCAAAGAGGGTGTGCCCCGAGGCATCCACGAGGTCGGCAACGATGTCGCCATTGAAGCGGTTGACTTGGCCATCACTACGCATGGCGATGCGGGTGTCGCCATTGAGGGTGCGGATGGCGAGGTCTTCGTAGTGAGCATCCAGCGACTGCACTCCTAGCGTGGAGCCGATGTTGATGCCTGTGGCGTAAAAGAATGAGCCTGAGTTTTCGACGACGATGCCATTGGTTCCTGTGGCTTGGGCCAAGGTACGCCCCGCGCCGAGTGCCATGCTGCTGCGCAGGTAGAGGGTGCCTTCCTCGACGCTCGTCACACCCGAGTAAGTATTGCGACCATCAAGGACGACTTGCTGGAAGCCGCTCTTGGTCAGGCCACCGGTACCTGCAAGGGCGGAGCGCACTTCCATGTTGAAGCCTTCATAAGTGCCATCCTGCAAGCGGTAGCTGAGATTGACGTTGTGCAGGATCAACTCCTTGGAGCCTGCGTCGATGGTGCCGCCGTTGATGTAGGTCGTTAGCGTGTTGCGCTGGGCAACGCCGAAGGGGGCGGAGAGGATCATGCCTGAAGCGAGGCCCAGGGTGCTGTTGTCGCTGAGTGTTAGTTCCACGGGCGTGGCTTGGATATTGGCTAGGCCCGTGCCTGCGACGGCTCCCGAGGCGTCATAGTCGCCGAGATTGCCAAGGCGCAGGGAGTTGACGTTGACGCTGCTGAGCAATGAAGTGTGCAGCCCGCTGAGGTTAACATTCTGACCAGCGGTGAGGGTGCTGGAATACTCGTCATCATCCAGGGGACGCAGCACATTGCCCTCGACGGTCATGAAGTCGCGACCTGCGGCAAAGAAGTTGTTGCGGAATTGGGTGATGGGATCGTCGGGCCGAGTCTCGGTGGTCATGCTCTGTGAGAAGGGTAACTTACCGCCGAAGATACCTGGAGCGACACGCAGGTCGGTGGTGTTGGGTGTGGTGCCCGTGCCGACAAGCCCGAGGGAGGCACCGCTGTCGCCGAGGATGATTTTGAGACTGTCCCCCGTGGTATTGGTGGAGAAGGTGGAGTCCACATTCCAGTCGCTGATGGAGAGGATCGCGCCGGGCGAGCGGGTGATGCTGGCAGCGGTGAGGGTGGTATTGCCCGAACCTGCGGCGAGGTTGAAGGCGAGGTAGTTGTTGCCGCGCTGGACTTGGATGGCTCCGACGGTTTCGGTGCTCGCGGCTTCGTTGTCGAAGATGATGATGCCATTTTTATAGATGATGTTGGCGCTGTCGTTAATGCGGTTGTTGTTGTTGCCGCCGAGGACGCCGAAGGAGCTGGCATCGAGATCGTTGGTGTTGTCCACACGCAAGAGGCCGAGGCGATCAAGGACGATGTTGGCAGTGCTGCCGAGTGTGCCGCCGACGGTTCCTGCACCTGCGCCGTAGAGGGTGAGACCACCAGCGAAGGCTACGCGGCTACCGGGTTGGCTGGGGTCGAGCAGCACGCCTGTATTGGTCGAACGGGTGATGACGGTGTCGCCGGTGAAATTGGTCGAGCCAGTGAGGCGCAACTCGCGAGCGCCTATTTTGGTGAAGCCGCCAGTGCCTGTCATGGCGGGAGTGGTGCCATCGCCGGAGACGACAAGGATACTACCGGGGTTTACAAAGAAGCCACCCGCTGGTGTGCGGGTGCCGAGGACGCCGTCAACGTTGTTGGTGCCGAAGCCGCCGCCTTCCACATTGAAGAAGGTGTTCGCACCGGAGGCCATGCCTGTGAGGGTGATCTTCCCGCCGAGCTTCGTCCACGAGTAGGCGAGGGTGTCACTGCTGACTTCAATGGAGCTATTGTTGTGGATATTGCCCAGAGCACCGCTGCTGCCGAAGGCGGTGACAGGTGTGGTGTGCTGGGTGAGGTGCTGGCGGTAGAGGTCTAGCCGAGCACCGGTGAGTGGATTCAAAATGCCAGCGTCCACGGCGAGGGTGGCGCTGCCTTGGATACCGCGCAGGCTTGGGGTTGGTCCCGTATAGACGACTTCAACGCCAGCGACTTGGGCCACATTGAGCACGGACCGTGAGGTGCCTTGCTCGTCATTAAGCACGTAGGGATTGATGGCGGGCGCGGTGAAGGAGGTATTGGACAGTTCGTCCAGCAGGCGCAACTCACCTTCATTGACGATGATCTTGTTGAGGTTGGTCAGGGCGGTGTCGCGCAACTCGACTTCGATGATGCCAATCTTGGTCAGGCTGAAGGTGCCGCCAAAGGAGGTGAGCGTGGGGCCGAGATTATTGGCAGAGCCATTGGTGATGTCGCGATCGGCGCGGATAAGGCGCAGGCGCATGATGTCGCCCGTGTTGTTCTGGTCATTGCTGGCGTAGCCATCGCGACGGAACTCGCGCAGGCCGCTGCTGTCGAAGAAGCTCTGCAACATGGAGCCGCCACCGCCGACGGTGGTGTTGCCCGAGAGTTCGAGGTTGAGGACACGAGCGTCGTTGCCTGCGGTGCTGCGCAGGGCACCGACATTGCCGACGCCTGTGCCTGCGAGGCGGAAGATTTCGCGAGTGGCGGTGGCATCGTCGCCGAAGGCAAAGTTTTGCCCGCGAATTTCTAGCGAAGCACCATTAGCGATGATGGTTTCATTGCCAGGCCCGGTGCCGCCTAGAGTGCGTCCGTTCTCAGCCCACAAGGTGCCTGCGGTGATATTGAGCTGGCCCATGAGGGTGGGAGCACCGTTGATCCAGTTGCTGTTGTTGATACGCAGCGTGCCAGTGCCTGTTTTGGTGAAGCCAGCGGTGCTGCGGATGATGCCGCTGAGGGTGAGCGCGGTGCCCGAGGCATCATGGACGACATCGACGATGGCACCCGCAGGGGTTGTGTTGTTGAAGTCGAGACGGCCTGAGAAAGTGGAGTTGCCTTGCACGAGGCTACCGAGGGTGATGCTCTGGCCCATGCCTGGGTTGATGATGAGGTACTCGCCGCTGTTCTGGCTGTTGCTGATGTTGAGCCGGGCGTTGTTGTTGAGGGTGGTGCGCCCGATGGTGGTGCCGAGACCGCCGCCGTTGGACAAAGTGAGCGTGCCGCCATTGATGACCGTTTCACCGTGGTAACTATTGCCACCGCCGAAGGTGATGTCGCCCATCTGCATGATAAGACCGCCATTGCCAGAAATGGTGCCTGTGTGGGTAAAGGTGCGATTGGCATCGAGAATGAGGGTGCCGTTGTTGACGACAGAGCCTTGGCCATTGCCCATGCTGCCTGTGGTGCCGCCGATGCCGACGCGCAGGGTGCTGCTGTTGATGGTGGTGGTGCCAGCGTAGCTGTTGGTTTTAGTGAGCACGATGTCGCCGTCGCCACTCATGGTGAATGAGGTGGTTCCCGTGCCATTGTTAGCCACCACAGCGTCCAGGGTGACAGTGTTCCCACTCCAGTTGTGGATGATGAGGTCGGTGCTGGCGTTGGTGCCACCCGCAGTGATGGTGCCTGCGCCCGTGAAGAGGGTGAAGGGGCTCGTCACGGCAGGGGTGATGAGGATGCCGCCGCTGAGCACGCGGTTGTCGCCTGTGAGGGTCAAGGTGCTGCCTGTGGCGGTGTTGAAGCGCAGGCTGTTGACGGTGGTGGTGAAGGTGGCGGGCGAATTGGGTATGGTGACATCCACGTTGGCGTTGGCGTTGGCGTAGCCGTTGGTGGTGTAAGCGCCGATAGGGGTGATGGCAGTGTCCGCAGCACCTGTGTTGATGGATTGCGCCCAGTTGGTGTGGCCGAGGGTCGCCCAGCCACCCAGGATGCTGTTAGTGTTGTTGTTGTCGGTCTGGGCGATGCTCGCGGTGCCGAAGTCGATGGTGCCGCCAATGTTTCTCCCGAGGCCATTCATCCTCAGCACCGAGGTGCCGCCAGTGCGGATGAGGCTGTGCTGACCCGAATTGATCGTGGTGAAATTGACGACTTCTACGTGCGCCCCGCCTGTTAGCTCCAGGGTGGCGGCGGCTTGGAAACTTTGGCGCAGAGCAGCACTGTTGGAGCCAATGTTGACCGAGCTGACATTGCCTGTTCCACCAAAAACAAGGTCGCCTGTGTCGGCCAGCTTGCTCAGCGCTTGGTTGCCACCGCCTGTGTAGTCGAGCACGAGTTTGCCACCAGCGAGGGTGAGGTCGTTGTTGAGGTTGGTCATGCCCGTGTTGTCCCCTGCAAAGACAAGCGTGCCAGGCTCCACCTTCATCAGCGCCGCGCCGTCGCCATCGGTGATCATCGTGCCGGAGTGCGTGAGCGTGCTGCCTTGAAGCACAATGAAGCGAGCGTTGTTGTTGACGGCTACTTGTCCTGTCCAGGCATTGCTACCCGCCGAGGAGGCAAGCCCAGCGTCATTCGCGCCAAAGGTGAAAGCCTCGCCGGAGATGGTCACGCCGCCCTGAAGCTCGAGTATGGTGCCGCCACCGCCATTGACGTTCACCCCACCAGCACTGGTACCGAGTGCGTTGTTGTGCGTTACCGAAAGGATGCCGCCTGAGACGGTGACTGCGCCTGTGTAGTTGCTGTTGCCACCGAGTACCCAGGTGCTGCCTTCGACTTTATTGAGCGCTGTGCTGCCTCCCGCGCCATCGCCGATGGCCATGTTGAATTCGTTGTCACCAACGTTGCCACCACGCAGGGTCAGAACGCGACTACCGGAACCCACGTAACCGATGGCACCAGTGCCTGTGAACTTGATGGTGGACTCCTCCATACCACCGATGCGTGCGCCGTCGGCCCAGATACCATCGGGGTTGCTTTTGCCAGCGGGCGCGGCACCCAGGGAGAGCAGGCGGTCGGTGGTGCGAGCGGTGATGCCGATGTAACGCAGGCCATCGTCATCAGTGTTGCCATTGAGCACCAGTTGTGTGTTGGCTGCGCTGCCTGCACCGATACCGCTGGCTTGGCCACCATTGGCGAGCACCATCACATCCACACGGGCGCTGTTGATGGTCATGCTGCCAGTGAAACTGTTTAAACCATTGTTGGGGAAAACTTGGCTGAAGAAGCCCATCAGCGCGACTTGGTCGCCAGCCGCGTTGCTGTTTTTGATGACGCTACCATTGCCCAAGATGTTGCCATTCCAGTAGTTGCTGTTGCCCGCGTTGTTGTTGTTGCCTACTTGCGTGCCGTTGAAGGTGAAGGTGTTGCCGCCCGTCAGTTGGATTTCATTGCCAAGACCTTGGAAGCCATTGGGGCCGCCGACTTGGTCGAAGGAGGCGTTGCCATCCAACTGAAGTATAGCCCCACGGCCATAGGTGTTATTCATATTCAAGCGCCGTGCGCCGGTGACGGGGTTGGCGATGCGCAGTGTGCCCTCGACCACGGTGATGGTGCTGGTGAAGGTGTTGGCTCCAGCGAGATACCATGAGCTGCGGCCTTCTTTTTGGATGCCCGTGACGACACCAGACGCTTGGTCGGTGAAGGGCGCGGTGAAGGTGTTCACAAAGCCAGGTGTGTCGTCGTAGCGGCCCAGGAGGATAGTTTTATCGCCAGCACCAAAGGCCAACGTGCCGTTGAGGGTCAGGGCTCCAGCGCCGATGTTGACAAACCTCGGCGAGCCTGTCGTAGCGGCGAAATCAATGGCCTTGGTGGTCGTCTCGCCTGGGCCTGCATATTCAAATGTACCGCCCGTGCCGCCATTGCCGATCCTCAACGCGGAAGCGATGTTGCTGCCATTGACGGCGGCAAAGGAATTGATGCGCAGGATGCCATCCTGAATTTGCGTGGTGCCCGTGTAGGTGTTGGCATTGGTGAGGCTCCAGACGCCCGTGCCACGCTTGATGAGATTTAGCCCGGCAGCGCCGTCGGCGATGAGGCCGGAGTACGTGTTGGCCCGAGTGCTGACGCCATCAAAATGGAGGGTGCGGGCTGGACCAGCGGCGATGTTGGAAACGGTGCCGCTCATGGTTAGCGGACCTGCTCCGTTGGCGACGATCGCGCGTATCATCGTGGATGCTCCAATGTAAGCAGCATTGGTCGCTGAGGTGATAATCTGGTTCGCATTGCCGCCGAGGGTGATGGTGTTGCCGGAGATACCAGTCACCGTCTGGCCGAGTAGGGAGGAACCAACCACTAATGAGACTGGAACACTGGCCACGGTAACTGTCGGACTGCTCGTATTGCTAGTGAGTACTGAGACGTTGGCGTTGACAACTCCGTCGAGTCCTACGTCGCGATTAGAAGAGTGGCCAGCGGCGGTCTGACCGACGTAAGTGAAGGCGGCGAGTTGAACTTCGGTGGCGTGGTTGGGGTTGAGCACGATGCGATCGCCCGCACCGATAGAGCTAGGCAATCCTTTGTTGCTGAGGCTGGTGCCTTGCACCTGGGAGTAGGTGATGGCCAAATCGAGGGCGGTGCCGAAGTCGTTGGTCTCGTTGGAGAGAAGCATGGTCTTGGCGAAGTTGCCGCTGCCGTTGAGCACAAGATTGCCTGGGCCAGTGATCTTGCCTGCTAGGACACCGCTGCGGTTGTTTTGGTTGTTGTTGCCGTTGATGGTCAGCGTTACGCCGGTGGCGATGGTGGTGGTGCTGACGGGCAACGAGCCGATCATGCCCACGGTTTCATTGGCAAGCACACTCAACTGCGAACCTGCGAGGGCGATGAAGCCGTCGGTGTCCTTCCACGCATCACCCGTGGCAGCAGCATTGAAGACGATGGTGCCCTTGTAGCCGAGCAAGCCACGAACGTCCGTGTTGGACTGGGTGATAGTCGCCGCTTGGTTAAAGGTGACGGTGCCTGTGGAATTCTGAATAAGCGGCCCATTGCCCGTGATGAAGCGACCGCCAAAGAAGATGTCGCTCGAACCCGCAAACTCCACAAAGCTGGAGCCCGTGTTGTTGTTGTAGTTGCGGGTGTTGGTGATGTTGAAGTCACCCGTGAAGGCATTCGCGGTATTGACGGTGCCTGTGAGATCGGTCAACCCACCGCTGAGTCTTAGCACACCATCGGCCACGTCGAAGATGCTGCGCCCCGTGTTGCCGCTGGCGATCTGCCCGCGCGCTTGCGCCGTGAGGTTCAGAAGTCCCAGGCCACCTTTAAAAACACGAGCATTGAGCGTCGTGCTGGGCGTCAAGGTGTAGATCCCGGTGTCGGTCATCACATCATTCTGGTAGGTGTGGCGGAGGAAGACTTCGGTGGCAGTGGCAGTGACTTGTTTGGCCCCTGGCAAGGTGTTAGCCGAGAGGAAATTGTTGTCGCCAAAAGTGAGCGCCCCTGTGCTGCCTGCGGTGGTGCGGTAGGTGCCTGTGAAACCATTGATGTTGCCCGACAGAATGGTCGCGGTATTGCCCAGTTTTTCAAAGATGCCGGAGCCCGTCAGGGTTTTGCTGAAGTGCCTGACGGCGTCGCTGCGGTTAAGGCTCAGGGTGCCATTGGCGATGACAGGCCCGGTGCCAAGGCTACCCGTGGTACCCGCGTTGCCGACTTGAAGCGTTGCCCCAGTGTTGATGGTGGTGCTGCCCGTATAGATGCCTGCACCTTCGAGCCTAGCGGTGCCTAACCCTGAGATCGTCAGCCCAGCGGGTTGCAAGCCTGCCGCCGCGCTCTGATCTGGCGAACCAAAAACAGCTCCCGAGAGGCGTAAAATATCTCCTGTGGTGACGACATTCACGGTACCATCGGCGGTGAGAAAGAGGTTGCCTGTGATCTGGTGTGTGTTTCCCGAGAGAGAGGAGTCGCGCAGTATGCCGTTGAGTTCGATGGGCTCGGCAATGATGGCGGCGGAGGCAGCGACGATGTCGAGGATGGCACCACTCTGCACCGAGGTCAGGCCAGCGAAGTTGCCCAGCGGCCCCGAAGACGCGCCAGCAACGCCTAGCGAAGTGCCGAGAGCCGTAGAACTGTTCACCTGCAACGTGCCCGAAGCCACGGTGGTGCGGCCTGTGTAGGTGTTGGCTCCACCGAGACGAGTGACGCCCGGCCCATCCTGGCGAAACCAGCCTCGGCCCGAGATGATCTGGGTCAAAGTTAAGTCCGCAGCGCCGCCCGAGGCTACGGCAGCACGTTTGATGCTGAGTATGCCATCATTGATGATGTTGGGGCTCGTGCCCAAGTCGCCAGTGATGCCGTTGTTACCCACCTGAAGCACACCCTCAGTGATGGTGACGATGCCTGTAAAGGTGTTGGCTTGGGTGAGGATGGTGCGGCCCAGCCCGGCAGTGGTGAGTCGGGTGGCGGCAGCATTGTTGACGATAGGCACGTGGATGAACAAGTTCCCAAGGATGTTGTGGTTATGCAGCACCACTTCATTGAGCACGACACCGCCTGCGGCACCGCCCGTGAGGGTGAACCCACCGCCGGTGGTGATGGTGCTGTCAAACGCACCGACATTGGGCGTCACCAGCACACCGCCCGAGGCGATGCTGCTATTGCCCGTGAGGGTCACGACGTTGGCGGCGGCGGTGTTGAATCTGACGGAATTTACCGCGCCCGTTGCAGCCGCGATACCTGTGGTCACGTCGGTGTTCGTGGTGGCAGTATTATTCCAGCTATTGGCCGTGTAGCTGGCGTCGAGCAGGCCGCTGATGGCGGTTGTCGCCCCATTCGCGACGGCCCAACTGGTGCCATTGGCGACGGCGTAGCCACCGATAATGCTACTGACATTGGCGGTGCTGGTCGCGGCCCCGCCGTTGAAGATGGAAAGGGTGGTGCCTGCGCCACGCGTGATCGCGCCAAGGCCGAGCGGTGACGAGCCTATGGCACCACGCACAATATTGCCACCGCCGATGGTGGCGCTGCTCGCGGTTAATGCCGTGCTAGTGGCCACATCGACCGAGGTGGCACCAGTGATTTGGAGGGTGCCGCCACCGAGCACCAAGGCAGCGGGCACGATGTTGATCGCACCAGTGCCGTAGTCGAGGGTGAGGATGGCTCCACGATTCACCGTCGTCGTGCCCGCGAAGCCTTGGTCTGAAGCAAGGCGCAAGCTGCCCAGGCCATCAAGTGTGAGGCCACCCGCACCCGTCGATGAGCCGGAGTAGGTGCCCCCGCGAGCATCGAGTAAAGTGAGACTCTGAGTGAGGGTGAGTGCGCCGCTGCCCGAAAGACCACCGATGGTATCAGCCAGCGTAATAATCAGGGTGGCACCGGTGCCCACATTGACTCGCGCGGTGTCGGCGATAGCGCCGCCCGTGCGGTTGCTAGTGACGGTGGTAGTACTGCCCGTGATGTTGAGCAGGCCGGTGAAGGTGTTGGCACCCGAAAGAGTCCAGCCCCCCGCACCCAAAGTGGCAGACACATTCACGTCCCCTGTGCCGCTGATGACGCCGGAGAAGGCACCGCTGGCACCTGTGGTTGTGGAGATTGTTAGGTTGCCATTTTGCAACAAGACGTTGCCAGTGCTGGTGAGGGAGTTGAGGGTCATGTTGGCACCGTTCACGTCAAAGTTCGTCGTCCCCCCGGTAACGATGAGATTGCTCGTGGTCGCCAAGGCTCCTTGCCCACCGACAGCGACCGCGCCTACCCCAGTGGCCGCGCCATAGGTGCCGAGGCGCAGCGTGCCTGCCGTCACCGAGATGCTGCCAGTGCTGTTCACATTGCCCAGGAACTCCTGGATGTAGCTGCCTGCTTTGATCAGTAGGCCCGGCCCGATGATGTTGCCGCCGAACTGCCTTGTCCCGGCACCCGTGTTTAAGGTGAGCGTCACCCCCGTGCCAATGTTGACCACACCCCCCGTATCGCCTGCGCCAGCATTGAGGAAGTTCCCCCCGAGACTCGCGGTGTCTGCGGTGCCTGCCAGGGAGTTGGGCACGAGGCCTGCGACGTGGGCACCACCGGAGAGAGACTTGATGGTATCGGTGGACTGGGGGTTGTAGATGGCTCCAGTTTTATTGCTCAAGACCACGATGTTGTTGGCATCCAGGCCGCCTGCTCCCGCAGTGGCCAGCGTGCCATTTTCGATACGGATCAACCCGTCATGCACATTGCCTGCTGCATTCGTCCATGTGAAAGTGCCCGAGCCGACTTTCATCGTTGCGGTGTCGGTGCCAGCACCGCCCGAAATATTGCCCGTGAAGCTACTGGAAGCATCGCCCACACCGATAACAAGCGCTCCGCTATTGGTGCCGTTGAGCAGTTGCACGGTGCCGCCACCCGTGAGGGTCGTCAGGGCTTGATAAGAACGCAGGTTTGCCGTGCTGGGCATGATGCTCAGGGTGGCTCCTGTGGCGACGTTTACGTCGGTGGTAGCGGGCAGCACGTTGCTATGAATGCGCTCTCCGCCGAGGATGAGTGTACCAACGTTCACCGTGGTATCGCCTGTGTAGGTGGCCTTGCTCAGGAGCGTCTGCGTCGCCGTGGGGCCAGTGCCTGTGACGATGAGATTGCCATTGCCTGTGAGGACACTGGCTAGAGAGTTGGGGGTGGAGAAGACGATGTTGGCGTTCCCCGCAGGAGCGGTGGTTCCGATGCGGAAGCTGAGTTGCACCGTCGTGGGTGACAGGACTTGGACGACTTCGGCATTAGCAGGAATGTTCGTGCCAGTGACGAGCATCCCCGGCACGAGCCCGCTGGTGCTGGTAAGGGTGAGCACATCCGTCAAGGTCGCCGTTCCAGCAATAGCAACGGCAACCGTCACCGCAGGGGCAGGTGTGATGGTTAGATTCGTCGCTGCGCCATTGAGCGAGATCGTCGTGCCATAACCACCCGAGAGGGCGCTGAAGGACTGGCTGGAGTTCACATTGAGCAGTGAGCCATTGCCCACCACAGTCATGCGCGAGGCTGCTGCTAGGGTATTGCCGCCTACGGCGGAAAGATTCAGCGTGCCGTCCTGAAGTGTCGTCAGCCCTGTGAAGGTGCTGGTATTGGTCAATGTCATGGCCGCAGAGCCCACTTTGCGCAGGCCGCCGATACCACCTGCTGGGCCAGTGATCTGTCCGGCAAAGGTATCGTTGGTGTTACTCAGGCCTGTGGTTAGGGTGAAAGTGCCGACGGCCAAATTGCCACCCAGCGCACCGCCACCGTTGAGCGAGCCTATCGTCTCATTGCTACCCAGGGCGAGGCCAGCCGTCGCGAGATTGGCGATGCCGACATCGACGCGGTCATTGAGCACGCCGGAGAGATTCGGCGTCGTCGGTGCGACGGTGAGGGTCACGATGCCGTTGTTAATGGTTAGCGGGCCGTTGAAACTGTTGCCGCCGCCGAGCGTCAGTCCGTTGGTGCCATTTTTGATCAGGGTGGCATCCACGCCCGTGATGGCACCGTTGGCGATGGTCGGCACGCCGCCGTTGTCATTGACCGTCAGGCTGACGCCCGTAGTCGTCGTGCCTGTGCCGAGGTTTAACAGCGAGCCCACGGCGGAACTCAGCCCTTTGATGGTTTCGGTGAATCCATTGTTGATCGTCCACACCGCAGAACTGCCTGCGAGATTGACCGGTGCGGTGTCTGGCAGAATGTTCGACGCATTGGAGATGAAGGTGCCGCCATTGACCGTGAGGCCGCTGGTGCCCATGATCTTGTCCACGCGCAGGGTGCCTCCGTTTACCACCGTAGTTCCCGTGTAGCTGAGTGTGCCACCGCCAGATAGGGTTTGGAAACCCGCGCCATTTTTGACCAGGCCGCCCGAGCCCGAGATCGTGCCAAACAGCGTCTGCCCCGAGTCATTACTACCAGCAATGGTGAGCGTATTGGCACCGAGACTGACCAGGGTACCCACGCTGCTACTGGCGAGAGCCCCTACCGTTGTATTGAAGCCGTTCGCATTTAGAGTAGCGGTGCCCAGGAGGGTGAAGATGGAGTTGGGCGAAAAGCCCCCCGTAGAGCCCGCCAGCAGGCTACCACCCTTCACTCGGGTGATGCCAGCGTAGGTGTTGGTGCCGCTCAGTGTCACATTCGTTGCGACTTCTTTGGTTAAGCCACCCAACCCCGACATGCTGTTCGGAATGGTGCTGTCCACGGTCTTATTGATGAGCAGTGTCCCATCGTTGACGACGGTGCCTGTGCCCAACGAACCTGCGTCGCCTGTGACGAGGCCATTGCCCAGTTGCAGCGTGCCTCGGGCGATGGTGGTGATGCCTGTATAGGTGTTGGTTTGTGACAGCAGCAGCACTCCCACACCTGCCTTCGTCAGATGCACCATGTCGCCGGCGTTATCGACGATGGTGGTGTCCATCGTCATGGTGTTCGCGTTGTTCCAAACCACCAACTCATCGGCGCTGCCATTGGCCGTGCCACCAGCGGTGATTTTACCCACGGCGATGGTGGTAGGATTGTTGGCACTCTTCAGGATACCCCCAGAAACAAGATTCAGTATGGGGTCACCGCCTTCGGCCAGCACGTTTTTGGTAAGGTCAACCTCAGCCGTGAATCGCAGCGAATTGATCGTCTGGCTACCCGTGCCCGTCGTGTCAATATAGGTGCCGACGCTAACGTTTTTGGCAGCCGTCCAAATGAAAGGGTCCGGACTGGTCTCGTAGGTAGCCAAGGCTTTCACCAGATTGCCCGCGCCCTTCGTTGCCCAGTCGGTGTTGTTGATCACGTAGGCAGCCCCCAGGATGCCGTTTGAATTCAGGCTGTTCGTCGTCGCGATGTCGGCAGCACCGAAGGTCAGCAGACCACCCACAGCCTTGGTCAGGAGTCCTGCACCGAGCACGACCTGGCTACTGCCGCGAGTCAGGGTACTGAGCCCCGAGTTGACACGCAGCCCACCAATCGTCTCCGTGCCCGTGATGGTCGAGCCACCTGTAACCACAAGATCCGAGCGCTCCAGCGTCACCAGCGCCGTGTCATTGAGCTTGTTTTGGCTGGCCACATTGTGATCCACGATGACGGTAGAATTGATCACCGTCAGCGCCCCGAGACCCGTCGCGCCATTGTTGCCACCAAAGTTCACAACGCCACCCTGCGTGATGGACTCGTTTGAGCCCGTTTTCCCCGAAATCGTCACGGCTTGATTGCCCGACACATCGGCCCCGATCAGCAGCGTGCGCCCCGAGCCAACCTGCCAATTCTGCGCCGTCGTGGTATTCAGCGTCAGCACGCCTGTGCCTTGGGTGCGGGTGAAGGTCACGTTTTGGTTCGCATCCGACATGTCAATACCACCAGCGCCCACAGCGAGGGTATTGTTCAAGTTATTGCTGGGGCGGAACGTCACAGCACCGCCCATGTTGTTTTGGAAGCGCAAGCCACCGATGGTGAAGGTGCCTGCAATGAAAGTCGTGCCGCTGGTCAGCAGTTCGAAGGTGGTGGCATTGGTCAACTGGTTGCCAAAGACAAGCGTGTCCGTAGCCGTCGGCACCAAGTTCTGCGAGTAGGCGGGGGCTTGGTTCAAGCCAATGTTGTTGGATGACTTGTAGAGGTCAGCGCCAAAGGACGGCCCCCCAGGCAGCGAGGTGGCCATGAGCAGCACCATGAGCCAAGCAATAGGTTTACGGAAGCGACGAAGAGTCTTCATGTGGGCAAAGCTGAACGGTAAAATGGGAGCGAAAGGGGGAAAGTGAGGCGCAGTGAGAAAGAGAACCAACGAGTCATGCTAAAAACTAAAAACCCTAGCGCCCCAAAGGCACGAAGCACCAGAGCGGTAAGGTATGACAGATAAATGGTGAAAGACGTTGGATTTCATACGGCGTGGATAGCCATGTAATCACAATCGAAGCAATCGAAGCAATCACTAATTCCCTTCAAACAAAAGGGCTAGAGCCGCGCCCATAGCCAGCGGGCTTCCCACAGCACCTCCCAAAAGTGGGAGGGGTGCATTCTGCCCCAAAACACAAGGCACGGGCACGCGCCATCACACCAACAGCACCGAGCGCTGTGCCCCAGCCTCCACCACCTCGCCCTCGCCCAGCCGTAGCAGCGCATGGCTCTGGCTCAGGCCATACAGGGCATGGCTCTGCTGCCTGCCGCTGGTGGTGAAAACACCAGCCTCCAGCTTACCTCGCATATAGTGCGGACGATCCCCGCTATTGCTCAGCGACTCGGCCACCGTCACCACGGCACGCGGCCCTTCGCACTGCGCGGGTTCTGCCCCCAGCAGCCGCAGCAAGGCGGGGCGCACAAAGAGCTGATAAGTCACAAAGGCCGACACAGGATTTCCCGGCAGCCCGAATACCCGACAGCCCGGCTCCCCTGCCCCCTCGGGCCGTTGGGCAAAAAGGAAGGGCTTCCCCGGCTTCACCCGCACACGCCACAGCTCTGGCAGCAAGCCCAGCGCCGCCAGCGCGGGCTTCACATAATCATGATCGCCCACGGATACCCCGCCCGAGATGATCACCACCTCACAGCGCCCCGTCAGCCCCCGCAGTGCCTCCGTCGTCGCTTGAAGATCATCGGCGCAGTGCTGCGCCTCGATATGGCTCGCCGGCAGTCTCAGCGCCCGCAGCAGCGCAACGAGCATCGGGCCATTGCTATTGTAGAGCTGCCCAGGCAGCAGCGGCTGGCCCGGCAAGACCAGTTCATCCCCCGTGCTCAGCACCGCCACGCGCGGCAAGCGAGGCATCGCCACCGTCGCCATGCCCTGCGATGCCAGCAGGCCCACATGGCCGGGCCGCAGCACCTCGCCCGCCCGCAGCAGGCACTGGCCACGGCACAGGTCACTGCCCGCTCGCCGCACATTTTCCCCCACCTGCACCGTGTCGGTAGGGCAGATGAATCGCTTCCCGTCCGCCACCTCCAGCGTCACATCCTCCTGCATGAGCACCGCATCCGCCGCCCCCGGCATCGGTGCGCCCGTAAAAATCCGCAGCGCCTCCCCTGCCCCCAGTACATGGGCTTCGTCGCGGCCTGCGGCCTGCTCGGCGATCACCCGCAGCCGCTGCCCCAGCACCACCTCGGCGGCGCGTACGGCATAGCCATCCATCGCTGAGTTATCAAATCCCGGCAGCGCGACCTCGGCAAACAACGTGCGCCCCACAGGCCGCCCCAGCGCCTCCAGCAACGGCACTTCGACAAGGCCAGCAGGCGAATAGTGGGTTAGGATTCGAGCGAGGGCTTCGGCTTCAGTCAGCATCGCAGAAAGAAGAGCCTATGCGCCCATCACGCAACCACCGGAGGAAGCATGGCTCACTTCAGCGTCATCAGGTAGCTCAGCAGATCGGTCACTTGTGATTCGTTCAAACCATCGAGCAGACCCTCGGGCATCAATGAGCGACGGATGTATTTCGTGCTGCGCACATCGGCCTTCGCGATACGGCGGTCGGGCGTGCCGGGCTGGCGGACAATGTAGGCGTCCTTGTCATCGCTGACGTAAAAGGCATCGACGATATCGCCGCTCTTCAGCTCGGTGCGGAAGATACGGTAGCCCGCTTCCATCGCGGCGTTGGGCGTCATGATATTGCGCAGCACGCCCTCCAGGCCCATCGCGCCAGCACCGCTCAGGTTCGGCCCGATCTGGGCACCCGCATTGCCGATCTGGTGGCAGACCATGCAGATGGTGCTGAGCACTTTTCCATTCTCGAGGTTGCCGGGCTTGTGGCCGAGGGCGCTGTACTTGGCAAACTTGGTGTCCAGGGCGGCGGCTTGCTCGGGGGTGAGCAGTGGCGGCGTGTCGATGGTCTTGGCGATGCGTGCGCCTTTGCTGAGGCGGCTCTTGGCGATGGCATAGGAGGGATTAGACTTCGCAGACGGATCCAGCGAACGGTCGAAGTTCGCCCGTATCTCCGCCGCCGAGCGCTCGGTCGTCCACACACGAAACTCCGTCATCGCGCCTTCGGTTCCCTTCCCCGTCTGCGTCCAGCCGATGTTGCACTGGTCGAATTTCACCATGCTCGTCTTGCTGCTTACCGCATCGAGTTCACCGTTTTGGTAAATCTTGAAGCTACCCTTCGCATCGCGAGTGACGGCGATATGTGTCCACAAATCCGGGGTCATCGGCTTCTTCGCCACGACCACATCGTGCAAATTTTGATCAGCGATCCACACCCGGAACTTGCCTTGGAAGAAGTTCATATCGAGCTGCTTGGCCGCGCCCAGGATGCCGTCATTGTTGTGAATATTGCCTGTCAGCCGCACCCAACACTCCACGGTGAATGGCCCGTCCAGCGTCAGCTTGCTCTCCACAAACGCAGCCTCCGAGCCATCCAGCAGCAGCACCTCGTGGAAGATGCCCCCGAGCTGAGTTTGCAGCTTTTCCAGCGCAGGATCGTTGCCCAACACCGTGGCGAGGCGCTCGACCGTGGGGCCATCCAGATCGGCCTGTGGCAGGGTTTTATCGAGTAAAGCGGCGACGATGGTCTTTGCTCCCGCCTTGGTGGAGGACAGAGCATTCAAGGCCGAGCGGCGCTGCGAAGTGCCCAGCGTGGGGTACAGCACCAGCACCCTTTGGGCCGCATCCGGGGCTTTGCTCGCAGCGAGGGCTTCCAGTGCCGCATCGCGCAGCATGGGATCGGTGGAAGTCGCAAGCGAGGCGAAGAGGTCGGAGGCAATGCTGCGCAGTTCGCGCAGCGCTTGCAAGGCCGCTAAGCTAGGCTTGGCAGCCTTCGCCATCGCCACCAGATCATCTTCGAGCGCTACCAGTTGGAAGCCCCCGATCAACCCCACCGCAAGGCTGCGCTCCCCTTCACTGCCACCGAGCAACGCCTTCGCCGCTTCGCTTAAAAACGGTGCCAGCTTCGCGGGATCAAGCTTGGTCTTCTGCGCGAGCAGCGTCTCCGCCACGGCAACGCGCGAAGCAGGCTTGGCCAGCAACGCTTTGAGCGCATCGCCACAGCCGGGCTCCGTGGGATACTGCGCGAGGCGCAGCAGTTCCTCATCATTCGGTGCCCGGTCGAGCAGCGTCAAAAGCTTCGCGACACGCGCGGCGCTAGCTTTGGGCTCCAGCGCCAGCGAGGCAAGCACGCGAGCCTCAACGGGGAGCTTTGCGGCTTCGGGGGTGTCGAGGAACTTGGCGACGACCTCGGGATGACGCTCCAAAAACATGCGCACGAGGTAGCGCTCGAACTCGCGGTCATAGGCTTCGCCGACGGGGATTTGTTTGCCATTGCGCGAGGCGGCGGTGGGGCCTCGGAGGGAGGGCTTGGCGAAGCTGAGGAGCAACGACATATCGTCTGTCATTTCACCATCGCTTCCATTCGCCACCGTAGAGTTGCCAAAAGCTAAACCTGCCGATTTGATTACTTCTTGTCTCACATCTGGTGAGGAATCATGGATCAAAGCAGGCACTACGGTCTTGAAGCCATTTCCAAAGGTGAACGGATCACCCGAAGGCGTAATCCGTCCGCTCGCTGCAACTGCTTGTTGCCTCATCTGAGCAACCGAACTGCCCATTAGAGCTGGCAATTTGCTCAACTCAATGAGCGCCATGTGATTGTCGATCATACTGCCCAGAGCCCACAAGGATTGTATCCGCATTGCCGACTTCGCAGTGTTGTCTGCCGTTACACTTCGCAATGCAGATAGGAGGGACTGGTATTCAAATGCGGCCGCGTCACCCGCGCTGTTCCAACGATCAACTATCGTCTGCCAAGCGATGTGCGCTCGCGCCGTCGGCTGTGTGCCCAGCATCGCGATCAACGCCTCGGTGCTCAGCTTGGTGAAGTCGGGGATGTCGATGCGCGACGGAGCGCGGCCCTCCGAGGCCGCAGCACTTGGCCCTTGCCCTGCGCTGGGATTTTCGGCAGCGCTTGGTAGCTTCGCAGCAACGGCGGGTTGGGGCTTGGCGGAGTCTTCGTGTTTGCCTCGCACTGCGGCTTCGGAGAGCCGCGCTCCGCTTGCTGCGGTGGCCTTCACCCGCCAAATCCGACCGCGCGTCTTGTCGCGGTCGGGATGTGCCCGTGGCACCTCGTTGTGGCTGATGATCTTGTTGTACCAATCCACGATGTAAATGCAGCCGTCCGGGCCGTTGGTCATCGCCACGGGGCGGAAGAAGGGATCGTCGCAGGTGATGAGGTCGGGCAGTTGTTCGAGCTTCCATTGCGAACCGTTGCGCGTCATTTCGAGGATTTGGACTTTCGAGATGATGGGGTTGGCGACGGCCATGATGAGGGTGTCGGATGATGCTCGCGCGCGTTGGAGTCCAGCCTTTAGGCGTTCCGGGGGCGGCGGATTTGATGAGGCGGCTAAAGCCTGAACTCCAACTGGCCCTGCGATGTCTTCCATCAATGCCAGTCCGCTCAAGCCCGTGCCGCCCATGCGCACCTCCGTCTGCGGCGGCATCTCGGGCTGGTAGCTTTTTTTCAGGCTCTCCATGCCGCCGGGGTAGTAGGCGTATTCGTGGAAGGGCATGACGGGGTAGCCGTAGTCGTTGGCCTCTTGGATGAAGGCCTCGCCTTCGCCCGTGATGACGAGGCCCCAGATGTTGTTCGGCCCCACGCTGGTGACTTCAAACTCGCTGCCATCGGGCCGCATTCGAGCCATGCTGCACTTGGGCCAATCGACGATCTTGTCGCTGCCGGGCTTGTGGACTTTGCTGTTGTTAAACAACCCCTGGGCCAACCAAATCCAACCGCCGGGAGCACGGGTAAACTGGTGCGGAAACAGGTGTGAGTCCTGCACGCCGAAGCCAGTGAGCACGACCTCATGCGTATCGGCCTTGCCATCGCCATCGGTATCTTTGAAGAGCTTCAAGTCATGCCCATGCTGCACATAGGCGCTGTCGCCATTGCCCCAGGGCAAAAGGCCCACAGGGATGGCGAGGCCTTCGGCGAAGATGGTGGGATTCGTCAAACCGCCAACGGGCAGGGCATTCACGGCCTCGCGAGGATAGAAGAGCACTTTGTCCTTGCCTTTGCCCGCATACACGGCCTCGGCAGCAGCGGGATTTTCATTGGCATCAATGGGATATTCGAGCGCGGTCTGCGTCCACAGGCGTCCGCGTTGATCGAAGTACACGCTGACGAACTTGCCCAGCCCCTCGGATTCTTTGACGACGAGTTCGATCTCGTAGCCCGGTGGCAGATGGAAGAGCTTTTGCTGTTCCTCGGCGGTCTTCGCGCTGCCCTGCACGGCGTTGTAGCTGGTGTCGCGCTTCTCGCCTTTGACGTTCTGGAAGGCGGCGGTGGCTTTGGGTTTATTCCCCAGGGTGAGTTGCCACGCCTCCTCGGAGGTCATGCCGATGACTTCGGTAAAGGCGGCTTCGCTAAGTTTCCCCGTATGGCCACGGCGGTTCAGCTCGGCCATGAGGTTGGTGGGCTTGCCGATCTGCACCTTGGCCAGCAGCGAAGCGGCGGGATCATAGCCGGAAGTGTAGGGCCGCAGCGGGCTGGGCTTGAAGGCGAGGCCGCGCCCAGGCTCATAATAATAGTAGCGCACGTAGTCGGCGATGCCTTCGACGAGCCAGCCAGGTGAGCCCTGGGGATAAGCCTGGATGACGTGGACTAACTCATGGACGAGGGCACCGACATCATCGGGATGCGATTTGAAATACGCGCTACTGGCTTCGATGACGGCCCCCTTCGCATGGGCAACGCCGGGCATGTCCTTGAATCGCAAGGTGACCGCCGTGGGCGTCTCGTAGTCCACGCCCAGAATGTGGCGGATGCGGGGGTACCAGGCCTTCAGCGTGGGCTCGGCCTTGGCGAGGAATCCGGGGGGCGCGAGGGCAGCCCCTTCGACGGTGAGGACGAGCGGCGAGGGCGCTGGGAGTTCCTCGAGGGTCACATCCTTGACCTGCACGAGGCAGACGCCGCCGCTGTGGACTTGCGGGGCGATCTGGCCGTCGAGGATGATGCCGGGGTCTTTCTCGGTGTAGTCGAGGCAGTGGACGCCGTTGATCCAGGTCTGAATGCGCGGGCCTTCGGCGCGGATCCGATACTCGTTCCAGCCGAAGACATCGACCTTGGCAGCGAGCGCGGCGGCATCGAGCGGCTCGGCGATGACTTTGTTGCGGCGGTGCTCGTCGTAAATCTTGCCAAACCACCCCGCGCCGCAGTCGATCTGGTAGCCGCTCATGGCGTGGCCCGTGCGCTGGCTGCGTATCTGGATGCCGCTGTTCAACATGCCCGTCGTGGGGTCGCCGCTGACCTTGATTTTGAGCACCAGCTCGAAGTCAGCGTAGCTCTGGGTCGTGCTGATGAAGTCGTTCGCTTTGATTTTTTCCGTCGTGGAGCCCCCCGTGATCATGCCGCCCTCGACGTGCCAGAGGGCGGGGTCGAAGTCCCAGCCGTTGAGGGTCTTGCCATCAAAAAGGGCGATGGGCTGGGCGAGCGCGGAGGCGGTGAAGGTGAGGAGAGCGAGAAGGGTGTAGCGCATAGTGAGATGAAGAACGGAGATCATTGCAGCAGCTTCGCACGAACGTGTCCACATACAGGTGACTGAAACGCACCTGATTCACGACGGAGGAACGCTCAGTCACACTCGTGATCACAGACCACCACGCGAGCGAGGCGCGGCACTACCTTACCCACAGCGGCCTGGTGCGCCGGATGCGGCAGGTAGGCGTCACGAGCGACAGCGCTTTCGAATAGCATAACAAAGCTATGCGTGAACCCTTCGCTCAAGCCTTCGGAGCTGGTGTTTGTTCCCCAGGTAAGATTCAGGATGCCAGGGATCTGCCTGGGCAGGGCCTCGATGATGCGCCAGACATCGGCGATGTCCTCCGCTGTGCAGGTGTCCTTGAATTGAAAGAAGGCGATGTGCTTGGTTCGCTTGGTCATGGTGGGATGGTGGATGAATAGGTTAGATGCATCAGCGCAGTCCGAGATGCTCTTCGGCCAGCACACTTACGGCGCGGAAGCGCTCGGCATTGACCATCGGCTGAAGATCCTCGTCATACGTGGGGATCATCGCCTTCATGTGCGCATGGCCTTGCTCGGTGCTCAGCAGATGAGGAAAACATTTTTTGATCACCTGCAGCACGATGTTGACCGATACCGACGCACCCGGCGAGGCACCAAGCAACGCAGAGAGCGTGCAGTCGGCATCAGTGATGACCTCCGTGCCGTAATGGACAATGCCCGCCTCGCCATCAGTCTTCTTGATGGCTTGCACGCGGATTCCTGCATCGATCAAACGCCAGTCCTTCGCCTCGGCGGAGGGATAAAAGATATGCAGCGCCTTCATCCGGTCTGCCATACTTTGCGTGCCTTGCTGAATCAGGTAGCGCACCAAGTCGATGTTGTGGATGCCGATGTTGATCAGTGTGGCGAGGTTATCAGGGCGCACCGAGAACGGCAGATCCGTGTAACTGCCCTTCTTGTGCAGGAACTTTGTAGTCCACGCGGCGAAGGGGCCGAAGAGCAGCGTCTTCTTACCGTCCAACATGCGTGTGTCCAGGTGCGGCACGGCCATGGTGGGCGCGGCGTCCAAGGCCTGGCCATACACCTTCGCCTCATGCCGTGCGACGACATCAGGGTTGTCACAAATCAACCATTGCCCGCCAATGGGGAAGCCGCCGAGGCCCTTCGCTTCGGGGATTCCCGCCTTCTGCAACAACGTCAGACTGCCGCCGCCCGCCCCGACGAACACAAACCTCGCCCGGTTCGTGAGCGCCTCGCCAGTGGCTGTCTCGCGAACGGTCACCTGCCACCCATCGCTCGTGCGTTGTAAGTCGGTCACACGATGCCCCGTCGCAATACCACAGCGTTCTTGCTTTCCCAGCCAACCCAGCAATCGCCGCGCAATCTCGCCGAAGTTCACATCCGTGCCGTTCACCGCCCGCGTGGCCGCGATGGGCGTCGCTTGATCTCGTCCCTGCACGAGCAGTGGTGCCCAGGAAGCGATGGTAGCGCGGTCGGTCGTATAGTCCATGCCCTGGAAGAAGGGGTGCGCCGTGAGCGCCGCATGTCGCGCGTGGAGGAAATCTACCTTCTCCTGACCATACACAAAACTCAAGTGCGGCAGTGGCGTGATGAAGTCCGCTGGCCGCTCGATCATCCCGCTCGCCACCGCGTGTCCCCAGAACTGCTTCGAGTGCTCGAACTGCTCAAAGATCTCGATCACCTTGCTCACATCCACCGAGCCATCGGCCTCACACTTTGGCGTGTAGCTGAGTTCGCAAAGGCCAGCGTGTCCGGTGCCAGCGTTGTTCCAACCGTCCGAGCTTTCTTGGGCTAGGCCATCGGTCACTTCATAGACCTGGATAGCAAGATGGGGATCCAGCCGTTTCAGCAAAGCCCCCAGATTTGCGGACATGATACCGCTGCCGACGAGGATGATGTCTGGGTTCTCAATGATGCTCATGGGGATGAAGACTCAACGACAGACCTCCGCATCAACAAGTAGCACTCGGCCACCACTGAGTGATTCAAACGCACCTTTAAAGCCGCGCTCGATATTCCGACGGATGGCATCCAACCCAGCGTTTGAACGCACGCGAGAACGCGATGGGACTCTGGTAGCCGACAAGCTTCGCGATGACTTCCTGCTTGTCGTTGGTCGTGGTGAGCAGCGTTTGCGCGGCTTGCACACGCAGCGAGGTGAGATGAGCGATGGGGCTGCGGCCTAGCTCTTTCCAGCAGAGGCGACGGAAGTGTTCTTCGCTGACGTGCGCGGCGTGTGCGAGCGTGGCGACGCTCCAGTCGTCAGCGATGCGTTGCTCGATCTTCGTCCACAGCACCCGCAATCGTTCATCACGTCTCCATGGTTCAGCGAGACGCTTGGCATGATGTTGCACGAGTTCGATCCAATGATGCAACGCCTTGCTGTCCCGTGTCGATTGCCACTCCGCGCACAGGCCTTCCCATACGTGCAGCAATTGATCCACGTCCACTTTCACCTTCACTGGCGATGACGCACTGACCAGCGGCGAGACGAACGACGGCTCATCATAGCGCAGCCAGAGGAAGCGCCACTTCTTGCCGGGCAGCGCATGGAAGGCATTTGGCACACGCGGCGGGGCCATGCAGGCGATGCCCTTGCCAAGCGTCTGCCAGCGGCCATCCAGCAGCACGCGTCCGCTGCCTTCAACGCCGATCATTACGAAGCTGCCTTGCGGATGGAGACGCACGCGTTCATACGGTGCCACGGCACAATCAATGCCAAGCCGCGCGATGCGCTGCACGGCGAGGGGTTTGCAATCGGTAGCCTCCAACACCCAGCGAGTGGTCTTGGGGCCGTCGATGGTGCTGTCTTGGGTGGGCATCGGGCGCGTCATGTTCGAGGGCCACGATGATTCATCGCTCGCCGAATGCCATCACGACCTTGCGGAACGTCGATCACACCATGACTTCACGCGCTCAAAAGTCTGTGGCTGGATACAGTTACAGAAGCGTGATCAGCTCAGGGCTTGTAGTTGGCCTCATCGGCGCTGAGCGCTGAGCGCGGAGGCGGCGAAGGTGAGGAGAGCGAGAAGGGTGTAGCGCATGGGAAGGTGGGACTGAACGCCAGTGACGGCGCTTTTTCACCGGGCAAAAGCGGAACGTCGTAATTCGAGCTGAGGCCCGTGCTAGCGACGCCGCAACACCAGCAGCACGTCGGAGTAGCTGTCGTCCAGCTCACGCTGGCTCTCCAGGTCGTAGGTGAAGTCGTGGCAGGCGACCAGTTCCAGCGCAGGCACCTTGCGCAGCAGCGCCTTCACTTGCGCGGCGTTGTAGGTGCGGAATTGCCAGCGCGTCTCCTGCACTCGCGTCTCGCCCTGCTGGGTTATTTTTAACCGCGTGCGCACCGCTTCGAGCCTCGCTTTCACATCGGCGGGCCAGCCGCGCGTGTTGCAGACGACGTGGGTGCCAGCACGCTCGCCGACCCAGCGCTCATGCTCGCAGCGCGTGGCGGCGTAGTCGGTGAGGTGGAGGCCCAGTGCGTAGATACCGCCGGGCAGCAGCGCCTCGGTCACACGCTGCAAGTGCGCTACGGCATCGGCTTCGGTGAGCAGGTACTTGAAGGTGCTGACAAGGCAGTGGGCGAGATGAAAACGCTTGGCCTTCGGAACCGTGAAGCTCTGCATCTGGTCGAGCCACAAGGTGGCAGCAAGGCAGCGAGGCTGAGCAAAATTCAGCATCGCCTGACTGCCATCGAAGCCCCAGACGCCCCAGACGCGCTGGGCCATCTCGATCAACAGTCGCCCACTGCCACACGCGGGCTCCAAAACGGCTTTGGCACTGCGAGATTTCACCTCACCGTGCCGAGCATAGATGCCTTCGAGGAAGGCAGCTTCCTTCGGCGTATCCGCATCGAAGATGATGTCATAGTAGAGCGGTGTGTCATACCAGTCGGCTTGCGTTTTCAGCATCGGTTTAGTTGTTATTGAATGTCATCCAACGTGCCACTTGGGGCGAGGCGCTACGCGATGATCTCGCTCACTGGCTTGCCATAACTGATCGGCACGGGGCGATTCACCGCATCGTGGACTTCGGTGTCGTGGCGGATACCCAGCAGATGATACATCGTCGCGGCGAGGTCATCGGGCTTCACGGGTTTCTCGGCAGGATGCTCGCCGTGGCGGTCGGAGGAGCCGTGGACGTAGCCGCGCTTCACCCCGCCGCCCGCCAGCAGCGCGGTGTAGCACTGCGGCCAGTGGTCGCGCGAGACGTTCGCGTTGATCCTCGGCGTGCGGCCAAACTCGCCCACCCAGACGACGAGCGTGTCCTTCAGCAGGCCGCGCTCATCCATGTCATTCAGCAGCGTGGGCAGCGTCTGCTCGGTGATGGGCATGTGGAATTTTTCGATGATGGGGAACATGCGCGTGTTGTTGAAGCCATGCGTATCCCAGCCGCCCTCGGTCACGCTTTGCCCACCGATGCTGGGCGCAAAATTGACCGTCACGAATTTCACGCCTGCCTCGATGAGCCGCCGCGCGAGCAAGCAGCTCTGGCCATAGGTCGAGCGCCCGTAGGCTTCGCGGACTTTTTGCGGCTCCTGGTTCAAGTCGAAGGCGCGGCGCACGCGGTCGCTGTGCAGCATGTCGAGTGCCTTTTCATAATAGGCATCCAGGCCGCGGGCCTCGGCAGAGATGTCGAGCAGATGGCTTTGTTGATCGACCAGCTTCATCAACTCGCGTCGTGCCGAGAGCCGCTCGTAGCTGATGCCCGTGGGCAGACTCAGCTCGGGCAGGGCAAAGCTGGCGTCATTCGGATCGCGCAGTACCAGGAAGGGATCGTGGACTTTGCCGAGGAAGCTCGCCTGCTGCCCCGGCGTCAGCGAACCATCACTGACGAGGCAGGGATGCGTCACGGCGGTGGGTATCTCGGTATCGTCGCTGGGGCTCAGTCGATCCACCACGGAGGAGTACGAGGGAAAGAGATCAAGTGTGTCCTTCAGCCGCTGGTCATCGCTCGGCGGGGCGTGCCCACTCAGCGCGTAGTAGCCTGCGCTGTTGTGGTTTTTCATCGTGTGCGTCATCGAGCGGATGAGCGTCACCTTGTCCATGATCTTCGCCGTTTTGGGCAAGTGATCGCTGACCCAGATGCCATCCGCGCTGGACTTGATGGGCTTGTGCGGGCCACGAATGCCCTCGGGCGCATCAGGCTTCAGGTCGAAGGTTTCGAGATGACTCGGACCACCCCATTGAAAAAGGAAGATCACCGACTTGGCCTTAGCGATGGGGCCTTTCAGATCCGTCTTGAGCTGGGCCTCCACCGCACGCGCCCAGCGCGGCATGGTCAGCCCCAACATGCCCAGCCCACCGACACGCAGCAGATTGCGCCGGGTGAAGGTGCTGGTATGAGCGTGGTAGTTGCGGCAGGCGGGGGACATAGCAGGAAATTATGAGTGATGAATGATGAGTTATGAATGCAGAAGTCCACAGTGGAGAGAAGTTCATCTCTATGGACTTTCATCTTTCATGATTCTGCATTCATAACTCATCATTCATCATTTCCCTCTTCCATGCCTCCCGACATCCTCCTCATTGCCCCGCTGCCTGACTTCATCACTGGGCCTCTCACTGAGCGCTATACCGTTCATGATTACCACCACGCGGCGGACAAGCCTGCGCTGCTGGCCGATGTCGGGGCGCGTATCACTGGCATCGTCGGCAATGGCGGCAGTGTGGTGGGCGCTGCATTGGGCGATCTGCTGCCGAGCTTGCAGATCATCGCCATCAATGGCGTGGGCTATGATGGCATCGCGCTGGACTACTGCCGCGCTCGTGGCATCGCGCTGACGAACACGCCCGATGTGCTCACCGAAGATGTGGCCGACATCGCGCTGGCGCTGGTGCTGATGACGAGCCGTGGACTCGTCGCGGCGAATCGTGCGCTGCACGCCGACGACTGGGCCAAGGGCACGAGCACCCTATCCAACAAAGTCGGTGGCAGGCGTGCAGGCATCGTGGGACTGGGCCGCATCGGCAAGGCTATCGCCGAGCGTCTGAGCGCGTGTGGTATGGAGATCGGCTACCACGGACGCTCCGCACAAACCGAGGTGCCGTATGTTTATCACGCGAGCCTCGTGGGCATGGCCGAGTGGTGCGATTGCCTGATCGTCGCCTGCCCCGGCGGCGCTGGTACCAAGCACCTGATTAATGCCGATGTCCTCGCGGCCCTCGGCAGCACGGGCACGCTGATCAACATCGCACGCGGCAGCATTGTGGACGAGCAGGCGCTGATCGACGCGCTGGAGAAAGGCATCATCAAGACCGCTGGGCTCGATGTCTTCGAGCATGAACCCACCGTGCCTGCAAAGCTGCTCGCCATGCCTCATGTCGTTCTGCTGCCGCACGTCGGTAGCGCCACACGAGAGACACGCGGGGCGATGGGGCAACTGGTGCTGGATAATTTAGAAGCCCACTACGCAGGGCGAGCGCTGGTGACGCAAGTGGTGTGTTGAAAGCCCGCTGCACAGCCTTCGTAGCTAGTTTCTTGCCACGGATTCTCGGCTTGACGCTGGGGGGGGCATCGCGATTGATAGCCCCCCCTTTTTGACCCTCCTTCTTTGATCACTCACACTCTCTATGCCTGAATGGGAACTCTTTATCTGGATGACCAGTTACCTACTGGTCTGCGTCGGGCTCTCGGTGTTCGGTGCCCATCGGATCAAGGTCATCTACCTGTACTGGAAACATCGCGCCGACGAACCCATCCCGCAGAGCAAGTTCGCCGAGTTGCCTGTGGTGACGGTGCAGCTTCCGCTCTTTAATGAAATGCATGTGGTCGAGCGGTTGCTGACCGCCATCGCCGCCTTCGACTACCCGCGCGATAGACTGCAAATCCAAGTCCTCGACGACTCCACCGACGAGAGCGCGGCGCTCTCGCAGCGGCTCAGCGCCGACCTCGCCGCCCAGGGCTTCGACATTGAGTATCGCCACCGCGTCAATCGCCATGGCTTCAAAGCAGGCGCTCTCGATGAAGCCATGCCAACCGTGAAGGGCGAGTTCATCGCCATCTTCGACGCCGACTTCGTGCCGCCACCCGACCTGCTGCACAACATGATCCACCATTTCACCAACCCGAAAGTCGGGCTGGTGCAAGCACGCTGGGGCCATATCAATCGCGACTACTCACTGCTCACTCGACTCCAAGCGCTCTTCCTCGATGGCCACCTAGTGCTGGAACAAACCGCCCGCAGCCGCCACGGCGAATGCCTCAATTTTAATGGCACCGCAGGCATCTGGCGCAAAAACGTGATCGGCGAAGCAGGCGGCTGGCAGCACGACACACTGACCGAAGACCTCGACCTAAGCTACCGGGCGCAGATCCTCGGCTGGAAGTTTATTTACCTCAAAGACGTGGTCGTCCCCGCCGAGTTGCCGCCCGATATGGATGGCTTCAAAAGCCAGCAGCACCGCTGGACGAAGGGCTCCATCCAGGTCTGGCGCAAGATCATCAAGGATGTCTGGACGAGCGACATCCCCCTCCCGCTGAAGCTCGAAGCCACCGCCCATCTGGGGGCCAACTTCGCCTACCTGCTGACGCTCTGCACACTGGTGCTCATGTACCCGGCAAATTTCTTGATGGCGAACTCCTGGCAAAAAGCCGTTTTCGTGGATCTCCCGGTGTTCTTTTTTGCCTCGCTCTCGGTCATCATTTTCTACCTCGTCGCCCAGGGTGCCCAGCGCAAACATGGCTGGGTCTCCGCGATCATTTATCTGCCCTTCCTCCTCGCGCTCGGCCTCGGCATGTCGGTGAACAATGGCCGCGCCGTCATCGAGGCACTGCTCGGCCAGGAGTCTGAATTTGTGCGCACGCCAAAGTATGGTGTGGGCAACAAACACGAAGCCAAAAAAGAGCGCAGCAAGTACGCGAGCGCCAAGAGTGTGGCCCTGTGGATCGAGGTGCTTCTCGCCCTCTACTTCGGCACGCTGCTGGTCATGGCCGCACTACGTGGGCAGTGGTTTTCGCTGCCTTTCCTCGGCCTCTTCTTCTTCGGCTTTGCCTACGTCTCCGGTGGCTCACTGTTCAAGCGCTGGAGCTTCGGTGGAGCCGCAGCGTAGCATCAGCCTTGGCTAGCCAACGTCACTTCAATGCACGAGTTGTATGAACCGAATCCTTCTCCTGCTTGCCATTGCCCTGCTCGCTCAGGAACCCTGCGTGGCGCTCACCCATAAGGAAATCCAAGGCTTCATCGACGCAGCGGTCAAGGCAGGTGGAGGCGAGGTGGTCATCCCGCCCGGTGTGCATCTCATCGAGCAAGGGCTCTTCTTCAAAGACGCGAAGAACATCCGACTCATCGGTCTGGACGCCGAGGCGTGTGTCTTGAAGCTACCGCCGCTGGCCTTTGCAGTGACGGCTGCCGACACACCCGCAGGCAGTGATCGCATCGCGGCGAGCCGTTTGCAGAACGTGGTGCCTGGGATGCAACTGCACATCGAAGCGGATGGCGAGATCGACAGCTTCACGAACAAGCCCAAGCCCTATGTGCTGGCGATGGTGAAGTCCGTCGAAGCCAAGTCCATCGTGCTGAAGCAGCCGCTCAAATTCCCCGTGCCTGCCAAGGCGCTCATGCGCGATGCGAATGCGCCCAACTTGATCGAGATTCGAGGCAAGACAGAAGGCATCCATATCGAAAAGCTGACTCTCGACGGCGGTGGGACTGCTGCCGATCCACCTGTGCGTGGGCACGCGCAGCTCTGTGGGGTGCTCGCGCAGGGAGCCTTCACGTATGAGAAGGGGCTGACAGGGCCGAGGGTGAAGGATGTTTTGGTGTCGCGCTGCCTCATTAAAAACTGCCACGGGCGAGGCGTGGCCCTGTATGCGGTGGAAGACTCCAGCATCGAGGATTGCACCATCATGGACACCATCGACGAAGCCGTAGATCTCGATCATTTCTGCTCCAAGATCGCCATCAAGCACAACCATGTCGCACGCAGCGGAGTCGGCGTAGAGCTGAACGACGCGAGCGATTGCCTCATCATCGCGAATGAATTCCGCGCCTGCCAAACAGGCATCAATCTATGGTGCTTCTGCAAGCAACCCGGGCTCAACGAAGGGAATCGCATCGAGAACAATCTCTTCCAAAATACAGCGAGCAACGCGATCCAGATATCGACGGGAACAGCGAAAAATTCCGTGATCGGCAATGAGATCACAAGCTCAGGACGCAACGGCATCAGCCTCTCGGGCTCAGGGCAGATCGTGCGGGAAAATAAGATCAGCGGGAGCAAGCTGAAGGATGTGGCCGTGAACGAAGGCGAGCACGAGATCTGTGGGAAGTAGGGTGGCGCTACCACGCTCTGCCCCGCGTTTTTCATGAACTGAAACAACAGTAGCAGCCGCTCTTTTTTTGGATAAGAACATCCCTGATGATTGATACTTTTTTCGCCGCAACCGACACCTGGGCTACCTTCAAAGAGGGGCTGCCGATCATTATGAGTTTGATCATGATAGAGGGGCTTCTCTCGGTGGACAATGCGCTCGCCATTGCAGCGATGGCCTCTCATTTGGAGGAAAAGCAACGCCGCATGGCGATGAATATCGGCTACATCGGGGCGTATGGTTTTCGGCTGCTCGCCCTGGTCTTTGCCTCACTCATCACGCACAACCACACAATCATGCTGCTGGGGGCGCTCTACTTGCTCTGGCTGATGATCAGCCACTTTGCCGAACAAGCCGCTGAAAAGGATAATAACCATGCCGATGGGACAGCCATCGTGGTGCGCACCTTTGCCAGCACGGTCGTGATGATCTCGCTCATGGATCTAAGCCTGAGCGTGGACAACGTGGTCACGGCGGTGGCACTGAGCCCGGACAAGATGATCTACGTCTATATTGGCGTGACCATTGGCATCATCACCCTGAGGCTCATCGCGGGCATCGCGGTTAAGCTGATTCAGCGCTATCCCGTGCTAGAGCACACAGCCTTCCTGCTGGTTGGTTTTGTCGGCGTGTTGCTGATGCTGGAGCTGAATGGTTTTCCACACTTCGACAAAGGGGTAAAATTCATCGGCATCCTCGCCATTGTTTTTCTGACGATGGCCTGGTCGCAGGTGCCGTGGATTCAGCGCGTGATGGCACCCGTGCTACCCATTATCGGCTGGCCATTGCGCATCATCGCAAGCTGTGTGTGGGCGGTGCTTGGCGCTATTGCTTGGCCTTTTAAAGCAACGTGGCGTGCGCTGCGGGGCTAAAGCCAAGGCGGAATTCATCACCGCTAGAGCTTGCATCCCGGCCCGCCGCGTGCTCTCCAGTGAGCCATGCCCACCTACATTTACGAAACCATCCCGCAGAGTCAGGAAGTGCTACCCACACGCTTCGAGGTGCGCCAGAGCATGAGCGAAAAGCCGCTGACACAGCACCCCGACAACGGCACTCCCGTGCGCCGCGTCATCATCGGTGGCACAGGTTTCGCCGGGGCAAAACCCAGCGCCTCGTCTGCTACAACACAAGGCGGATGCGGCACGGGATGTGGCTGCCATTGAGGTGCCCACTCGCCATCCGTTAAGTGCGCGTCTCCAGCCGTGCCTCCAAGTCTGGCGCAGGGTAGAAAAAGCGTTCTCTGCCGACGACTTCTGAGGCGAGTAGGCCCTTCTCTTCGAGTGATAAAAGATCCGTTCTCGCGGTCATACGCGCGGTGTTGTGGCTGCGCTGGTGCCCTGTGAAAGTGAAGCGCGAGGCGGGATGATCCAGCGCATGCAGCACAAGTGCCTGTTGGCGGTGATTGAGCCAGGCGAACTGCTTTAGCCGCTCGTTCACCGACTTCCTCTCGATCGCTTTCCGTGCGAGGTAACCATGCAAATCCTGGATGCTCGTCTCAATGCATTGGAGCTGGTGCAGGATGAAATAGTTGAGGTCATTCTCATCCGTCTCCGTGTGCAGAAAGGCGCGGTAGTAGTCGCTCGGCGCACGCAGCAGGGCCTGCGAGATGGAGATGTATTCAAACAACCAAAAACCTCCACGCAGCATCGACCAGTAGAACAAAGCGCGTGCGGTGCGGCCATTGCCATCGACAAAGGGATGGTCATAGGCCAGCCAGAAATGCAGGACGATGGCGCGAATGACCGGGTGCAGGTAGCCCTTCAACTCGGGGTCATTGGCGAAGGCACACATCGCCTCCAGCCGCGCTGGCAGATGGCTCGCCGCCGGGGGGATGTGGAAGACATTATCATGCTCATCCGCGATCTCGATGTGCTCGTCCGCACGGCGTAGGCGACCTGCGGCCTCGGGTTTATCCAGCGTGTCGCGCGAGATCATCGCATGGATTTCGAGCACCAAAGCAGGCGTCAGCGGCTTGTCTTTGATGGTGCGCAGATGCTGCATGGTCGTGAAGTTATTCAGGATCATGCGCTCGCCCTTATTGCGTGGCTTGCGCTCGGTGAGCAGCATCTCGCGCGCCTTCTCACGCGTCACCGCAGCGCCTTCGAGCAAGCTCGAAGTCACCGCCTCCTCCATCAGCGACGCGATTTGGTAGCGATCTCGCGTGGCCATATTTGTCACCTGCTCCGGCATCGCGATGCTGCCCGCGCAGCGCTGGTCGATGTGCTGCAACGCCTCGAACATCTCTGGCATCAGCGAAAAGGTGAAAGGCTGGCCGCGCTTGTCATTCAGCGGCACCGCCTGCCGCCCCGGCATACGCCCCGTTTTAATCACCAGCCACCACTCCGCCGCCGTGAGTCCGTGCGGCGGCTGCCCTTGCCGAATCTCCTCCCAGTGCCCATACTTCCCCAGCGGCCCAAGCTCCGCCGCGACGCCGAACAGTTCCATCAAGCGCTCGGGCTTGGTCGAGACGCTTTGCAGCAGGGATTGGAAGGAGGGGGGCGACTCGGGGATCATGGTCTAAAAAATGTCTAATTATAGACTAATTAGACACAACCTAGAGAGGCGGGCAAGGCGAGACATGGAGAAGGCGCAATCCACTCTTGGCCCACTTGAACGCGTTCGCACTACCACAAATCCCGCCTGCCCTGAGGCGCGGGTTCGCATCCCAACAGCCAAACCCGCTCGCCAACCCTCAATTCCTCGCCACTCGTTCCGCCCCTTTCCTCCCGTCCTCTGATCTCAAATTTCAGGCCTCCAATTCCATGCCCCAGCCAACCAGTCGCGCCATCCGCCTCTCCCGCATCCACGCCATCAACTGGTATGGCTATCAGGACACCCTGCCCGTGCAGGGCAACCTCGTGCTCGCGGGCGTCACCGGCTCGGGGAAATCCATCTTGATGGATCTCATCATGCTCGTCTTGGTGGGGCCGGAGCGTGCACGGCATCATTTCAACCGCAGCGCCACTGGCTCGCAGAGTGATCGCACGATCAAAGGCTACTGCCTGCTGGATACGAAACGCGAGGTGAATGGCCAGCCGCAGTACTACCACGACAAGGGTGTCACCACTTACCTCGCCCTCGAATTCACTTGGCCCGATGGTGCCCGCGTCGAGACCTGGGGCCTGCGCATCGAGTTCAAAAACGCCGCTGAAAACGACGGGCAAATCACGCCCTTCTTCTGCCCTGGCACGCTGCAAAAGGATGACTTCATCGCCATCTCCGAGGAGGATGGCAAACGCCGCGCGCGCGATTTGACCAGCTTCCGCGCGCTCATCGAGGCGCACCAAGGCCGCACCTATCCCTCATCGCGCGAGTACCTGCGCGACATGCACAACGCCGCGCATCTGAACTACAATCGCGAGGTTCTCGACCGCCTGCTGCCCAGCGCCATGTCGTTCACCAACCTCAAAAGTTTCGACGACTTCTGCCGCCGCTTCGTGCTGCCGAGCGAGGCCCTCAGCATCGACGATGTGATCACCAGCTACCGCGACTTCCAAAGCTACGAGCGCGAGTTGTCGCAGCTCCGTGGACAGCTCACGCGCTTGCAAACCATCAGCTCCCTGGCCACTACCCGCGCCACCGCCCAGCAAGATCGCGACACCGCCCGCTACCTAACCGCCGAGCTGCACCACGAGCACGCGCAGGGTCTCGTGAATAGCATGGAAGGCCGCCTGGTAAAACTCCGCGCCGACTACGCCAGCGACGAGCAGCGCCTCATCGAACTCGACCAACAAATCCTCAACGGACGCCGCGAAAGAGAGCGCCTCCTCGCCCTCGTCAACGAGTCCAGCGAAGGCCGCCTCTACCATCAGCTCACCGAGCAATGCGAGCGCTTGGAGATCGACATCGAAAAGCTCCGCGCTCTCAGCATGAAGATCGACGAGCGCCTG
>JANOAR010000061.1:0-7179 GCA_031411235.1 Verrucomicrobiota bacterium
GCCACCTTGCCCGAGCTGCTCCACCACAGCGACCGAGGCTGCCAATACACCAGCGCCGCCTTCCGCAACCGCCTCTCTATGTGCCAAATCACCCAGAGCATGAGCCGCAAAGGCAACTGCTACGACAACGCCGCCATGGAATCGTTCTGGGCGACGCTCAAAGCCGAATGTTTCGGCTCAATGATCCCAGCCACCCGTGCCCAAGCCCATCTCATGGTCTTCGACTACATCGCGCCGAGCGAAGCGAGACAGACAGCCAAAGGCTGCCCGAAGGGCGCAGCGTAGCGGAGTCAGACCTTCTATAACCCTGTGCGCCTCCACAGCGCCCTCGGCTTCAAATCACCCGTGGACTTCGAAAAAGCTATCCAACAAAACTAACCCTATTTTCAATGTCTTCATTTTGGAAGAAAGATCACTCTGATCCCCTGCGTCATTGTTGTCTGGGGCATGGTCGCTGGTAATCATGAACCAGCCCAAGTGATTAACGAGATGGTCAAGCACCTGAGTGACTATGCCTGGGGCTTTGGTTTTCTAATCGTGGCATTCCTTTGGCCACTTGCTCTCCTGCATCTGTTGCGCCGCGATGGCTTGGGCTGCACACTGGCGATCTGGTTCTGGCCTGCGGCGGTCTTCGTCTCTTTCCTCCCGTTCATGACGCTGATGGGCCACGCCGCCTCCGGCTCATCGTCTTTGCTGACACTGGCCGTGCTGGTGATCGCCTTTGCCTCTCTGGGCGTGGTGCAAACGGTCTGCGCTCCGTTTGCTGGTGCAGTGAATCTCGTCCTCCTGCTGCAACTGCTCCCCAACTGGTCTTTCACAACGACGGTGGAGTTCTTGAGCGGTGCCTTTGAGTTGTTCGACGTGCAGCGCCCGAGTCTCGAAGTCATCCTGATGCTGATCTCAACGGCGCTCTCGCTGTTGGATGGGTTTGAGCAAAAACGCTTCGAATAGCCCGGTCTCGTTTATCGAAGGGCATTGCGCAGTCTCATCCATGCCCAGCAAGCCAATGGTCGCTCGCCCGAGACGGGAAGTTCTGCGGGGGAATCTTGCAGTGCAGAACATACCCGCTCTACCTCACCCCAATCGCTCAGCCCGGCGATACTCCTCTAGCTCTCGTCGCAGCGGTTCCCAGTAGGCTCGATCCAGCGCTTGCACCGCTTGGCGTTCCGTGTCGAGCGCTAGGCGCAGGGCATCCATGTCGCCTGCGATGGCGAGGGCGAGCAGCGGGCGTTGTTCGAGCAAGGGTTGGGCTTCCTCTGCGAAGGTGCGGGTGAGGTCGATGAGCAACTCGGGCGTGCGGACTTCACGCAGCCAGAACTCGATCCAGTCGGCGCGTGGATCACCTGCGTTTTCTCGATGATGAATGGCAGCAAGCAGTTCGATGACGGGCCAGTCCTTGCTTCGTTGTGTCTTCTTCGCTTGCACCAAGTCGGGGATACTCAGCAGATTGAACTCCGCGCCCTTGTCATCGCCAAACGTGGTGCGTCTTTCCCACAGCGTTGCGAAATCTGATACTCCGCGCATCCGTGCCATCACATCCACCCTCATGCCTTCGACGCCTGTGGCTTGGCAACGATAATGCACGGCATGACCACGGGCCAGGGCGTCGGCGTCGAAGGGCGGGATAGCAATCCTCTCGGCTTGCAGTTCGGCTAAGGCGGCGTGCAGACGAATGAAGTTCGCCTCTTCGGCAAAGATCGTGAAGTCGATGTCCTTGCTAACTTGCGCCGCGCCGTAAAAGACGCAGGCCTGCCCGCCCATGAGCAAGGCTTGGACTCCATGCTTCTGGAATGTCAAAAGGACTGTTCGGATCGGGGTCGGGATCAAGGCTGCCTCCTATGGCTAAATAGTTCGCGAAGATCTGCTCGCTTTGCTTGAAGCGCTCCATTGGCGTGAGGTTGATCCACTCCTGCCATTCTTCCGGCATCTGCTCGTAGGTCATCGGTGGGCGAGTGTAGCCAACGACTTCCGCCTTATCAAGCAAGGATGCCGCAACGAACCGCCGCATTCTGGCGAGGGCACTACTTCTTCAGCGGGTGCTCTTTGAGCAGTTCCTCGACGGTGTAGAACATGAGGCGGCTTGGATTTGCGGCGCGGACGGCTTTGACTTGTTCGGGGGTGATGGCGTCGGCTTGGTTGCCGAAGTGGTTGCGCACGAAGGTGAGCACGTTGGCGATTTCTTCGTCCTTCAACATGCCGCCAAAGGGTGTCATGGGCACTTGGCCATCGTATTTCTTGCCGTTGACTTCGAGCGGCCCCATCAGGCCGTAGAGGGCGATTTTGATGAGGCGTTCGCGATCCTCGGTGATCCACGGACTTTTAGTGATGGCTGGGAAGGCGGGGTCGAGTCCGGCACCGTTGGGCTGGTGGCAGGTGACGCAGTGGCCTTCGCGGAAATAGACTTCCTGACCGGCGAGGAATTGCTTTTTGGCCTCGGCGGACAAGTGCGCGGGGGCGGCGACGATGGCGTGCTCGGGTTTTTCGATTTCGGCGATGCCAGCGAGACGGTCGGCGGCGGTTTTGGCGGCGTTGGTGCTCCATTCATCAAGGGGCTGCTGGGAGGCCATCGCGACGATGTTTTTCGCGGCAGGAATGTTTGGCAGCCAAGAGGCGGCGACGATGGCTTCTAGGCGCACGCGGCCATGCGCATCAGTGGCGGCTTTTTCAAGCAGGGCGACGTGGTCGGCGATGCGGTGGGTGTTGTAGCGAAGTACGCGCACGGCGGCGGCACGGGCGCGGTGGTCTTTGGCGGCGAGCATTTGGCGCAGCAGGGTGTCGTCGGCTTGGTTCATGCCCCAGGTAGTCCATAGGGCTTCGAGGACGTTGTGCTCGTAGTTTTTATCGGACTTATCGAGCGCGGCGACCCAGGTCTGCACGGCGGGCAGGACTTCGCTGGCGGGGTGGCTGCGCAGCTCGCGACGGCTGCGGTAGCGGGTGCGCAGCTCGGGTAGTTTCAAGTTGTTAAGCAGGGTGGTGACGCTGGCTCCTTCGACTTGCGCGGGCTTCACCAGCGGACGCGAGGGGTAGGTGATGCGGTAGATGCGGCCATGGACGTGGTCGCGCAGGGGATCGCGGGCGTTGTGCTGCATGTGGCCGATGAGGACGTTGTGCCAGTCGAGCACGTAGAGCGAGCCATCGGGCGCGAATTCGAGATCGGCGGGGCGGAAGTTGCCGTCGCTGCTCTTGAGCAGGTCGTGGCGGAAGGTGGTCTTCCAACCGGTGCCGTTGTCTTCGATGGCGTGTTGTTTGATACCGAGGAAGCCGATGGCGTTGCAGAGGATGAGGTCGCCCTGGACTTCGTCGGGGAAGTGGCGGGATGAGACGACTTCTAGGCCAGTGGTGGGGCGCACGCTCTGGCCTTGGGGGATGAGATCTGGCGTGGAGGGTGTCTTGCTGCCAAAGGTGGGCTTCACCGAGACGGGCAGCAGCCAGTTCATGCTGGTGCCGGAGGTGTGGAGGAAGAAGTCCTGGCCCCAGGCATCGAAGGTAACGCCCCAGGGATTGGGGATGGAGAGCTGCGCAGTGCGCTCTAAGTGACCACGCTGCGGGCTGTAACGGAGGAAGCCGCCATCGACACAGCGCACGGGGCCGTAGGGTGTCTCGATGTTGCTGTGCAAAAAGACGCCTTCGCAAAGCATGAAAGCGCCGCTGGGATCGGCGCTGTAAGCGCTGATGGCGTGGTGAGTGTCGTGAGTGTCGAACCCGCCGAGGATGATCTCGCTGCTGTCGGCCTTGTCGTCGCCATTGGTATCGCGCAGCAGCACGAGGTTGGGCTCTTGCGAAACATAGACGCCTTCCGGGGCGAACTCGAAGCCAATGGGTAAATGCAGCTTGTCGGCGAAGACGGTTTCCTTGTCAGCCTTGCCGTCGTTGTCGGTGTCTTCGTAGATGAGGAGTTTGTCGTTGGGCAGAGCATCGCCGGGGCGATAGTGCGGATACGTCGGCATGACGGCGACCCACAGGCGGCCTTTGTCATCAAAGGAGAGCTGCATGGGGTTTGCGAGATTGGGGAACTCCTTCTCACTGGCGAACAGCTCGACTTTGTATCCCGGCGGCACGGTGAGCGACTTCACGGCATCGGCTCCATAGAGGTACTCTGTGCTGCCGTTTTTGCCGCTGGGTGTGTAGTTCGTGGGCACGGGTGGCAGGACGTGTGTCTTGCTGTCATCGACCTTCAGCTCGGTCGTTTTGCCAGTGGCGATGTCGTGGATCAAACCATCGCGCAGGGCGGTCATCTCGCGGGTCTTTTGCACTTCATCGGGGTAGTTTTGCGGGCCGAAGGGGTTGTAGCGCTGGCCGTGGGTGTGGACGCCGTTGAGGATGTTGTAGTCGTTGTTCCAGAACCAGTCCTTCTGCTTCACCGCGTCGTGGACTTGGGTGGCATCGGCTTTCGACTCGTGGGATTGGTGGCCATAGAGGCCCGTGGCGAGGAGTTCCGCGATTTGTGTGTAACCCGCTTCATTGGGGATGAAGCCGCCCGTGGTGAAGGCGGGGCCGCCTTTGGCATAAATGGCCTTCGTGGGGGTGAAGAGGTCGATGAAGGTGAGCTTGTTTTTTTTCGCCACGTTCTCAGTCGCGGCAGCATAAAGCACGAGATTGGCATTGATGGCGGCGCCCGTGGGCAGATCGCGCGTGGCACTTTGGTCTTCATAGGCGATGGGCGAGACGAGCACGAGGCGCGGGGCCGCTGTGCCGTTGTAGGCCTTGCTCAGCGTGTGCTGCACCCAGGCGGTGAGTTCGGCTTCGTAGTTCGCTACGCGGTTCGCACCGTCGAAGGCTTCGTTATAGCCGAAGAAGGCGACGATGGTGTCTGCCTTCAGATGCGTGAGCCACTGGTCGGGCGTGGGGAAGAAGCCCTTGCCGTGATGCACGTTGAGTTCGGGGTGGAACTTCTCCGCGCCAGGGAACGCCCATTGTGATACACGCGAAGGATGCGGGCGGAAGCCGGGGGTGTCGCCGGGGCGGCCCATGTTGCGCAGGAAAAGCTGCTGCTCGGGGTAGCGCAGGTGCAGCTCGGTCTCGATGCGGCTGTAATAGACATCGCGCTCGGCGAGGCCATTGCCGATGAGCACGATGCGCTCGCCTTTAGCTGGAGGTGCCACGCTCTGCGCACGGACGGCGGTGGCGGCGGCTGGCTCGGTATTCGGCGCGTGCGGTGCGCTTTGGGTTGTTGGCTTGGCTTCTCTTTTTGCTTTGGCTTTGCTTTTGGGTGCGGCTTGTGCCAAGCCCGTGGCGGGGCTTTTGCCGAGTGCGTAGTCGGCAGGCTTGAGGTTGCGCTGCTTATAATGATCGCTGTTGATGCCGCTGTAATTCGTCGGCTCAAAGGGATCGACGAAGGCCACATCGGCCTGCTCTGGCACCTTCAGGCCGAGCAGATGATGCACGACGTTGACCGTCAGGCGACGCAGGTCTTCGTCCGCAAAGTCAACGGATGCGCCCAGTGTGGTGCAGAAGGCATTGCCCATCGCGGTGCCGTTCGGCGCAGTGTAGTCTCGCAGCCAAGCCAGCGGCATCATCGGCTCGTTTTTCTTACCAACGACGGCCTTGGACTTAGGATCGAGCGACTCGGTGACTTGCCCGCGCAGCAAGATGGTGGCGGATTTGGTGTCGAGATTGGCGATGCCATACACGTCCGTGGTGCCGAAGATTTCGCCCACGCCGCGCAGCACTTCATGCGTGCCGTTCGACGGCTCCACGACGCTGCGCGTGCCTTCCTTCTTGTGGGCCCCGTGATGATTGACCCACTTCTCACCGAGAATCTTCAGCCCAAACTCCGCCCATTTGAACTCGCCTGTCTTCGCCCCGCCCGTGAAGGCATGGGTCGCAGTACGGAAGCCGATGACCGGCTTGCCCGCGTTCAAGAACCTTGCAAAAGGCGCGAGCTGCTCATCGGGCAACTGCCGGAAACGCGTGCCGATGATCATGAGATCAGCGCTGTCGAGCATCTCGGTGCCAGGGATATTTTTCTGGTTGTTAGGATCCACATAACCCGCCTGCGGATCGGTAGAAAACAGCACGATGCAGTTGAAGCCATGCTTCTGACTGAGGATCTTCGCCAGCATGGGGCAGGACTCCTCGCTGCGGTATTCCTCATCACCCGCGATGAGCACGATACGCTTGCCATTGCCCACGCCGCTGCCGGGCTTGGCGGGGAGAGTGAGATACGCTTGCGCGAGGGCGGAGGCAGCACATGCAAGGAAGGCGATGGTTCGGATGAGATGGCGGAGCATGGTTAGGTGGATGAACGGAGGGTTGGGGTGGAGAGGCAGATGTCGTCGTGCGGCGGAACGCCATGGAGTTCGTGACGCAGCGAGCCCGCGCAAGGTATTTTTCAATGGCGGCAGAGGCTGGGGTCTGCCTGCTGGCAACAGTCTCAGCGGCGAAAGCTGTGGATCAAGACCGGGTGATCGTCTCGTGCAAATTCAGCAGCACTCGCGCGACGTGCGACCACGCGGCCAGCTCGGCTTTATCCAAACCTGCGGGCACAGGTGTTAGCCCTGTTTTCAGTAGCTCGTCCGCCGCCTTGGCGTCCTGGCGATATTCCGCGAGATGCTGGGCGAGCAGCGCCGTCATGGTCTTCATCTCAGCGGCAGTGGGATCGCGCTGGAGGCCCTGCTGCCAGGCCCAGGTGATGCGTTGCTCGTTGCTACCCTTGCTCTCGCCCAGGGTACGTGCGGCGAAGGCTCTTGCCGCCTCGACGTAGGTGGGATCATTCAGTAGCACCAGGGCTTGCTGCGGGATGTTGGAACGGTTGCGCTCGGCGGTGCATTCCTCGCGACTTGGCGCGTCGAAGGCGAGCATCGACGGATGCAAAAAGCTGCGCTGCCACCAGGTGTAGAGTCCGCGCCGATACTGACTCTCGCCGCTGTCGTTCGCGTACTCTCGCACCGGGAAGTTGAGATTCTCCCAGTAGCGCTCGGGTTGGTAGGGCTTCACGCTCGGGCCGCCGATCTTTGGCACGAGCAGGCCGGCGAGGGCGAGGGCGTTGTCGCGCACAAGCTCGGCATCGACGCGGAAGCTGCTTTGCCGCGCAAGCTCGCGGTTGTACGGATCGGCGGCGGCGAGTTCCTTCGTGGCGGTGGACACCTGCTTGTAGGTATGGCTCGTGACGATGGCGCGCACCATGTGCTTTACGTCCCAGCCGCTGTCTCTGAACTCGCACGCGAGCCAGTCGAGCAG
>JANOAR010000062.1:0-4403 GCA_031411235.1 Verrucomicrobiota bacterium
GCCACCTTGCCCGAGCTGCTCCACCACAGCGACCGAGGCTGCCAATACACCAGCGCCGCCTTCCGCAACCGCCTCTCTATGTGCCAAATCACCCAGAGCATGAGCCGCAAAGGCAACTGCTACGACAACGCCGCCATGGAACCGACCGAAGGGAGATAGCCAGCCGAAGGCTACCCGCAGGGTGAGCGAAGCGAAGCAATCCTTCTGGGCGACGCTCAAAGCCGAATGTTTCGGCTCAATGATCCCAGCCACCCGAGCCCAAGCCCATCTCATGGTCTTCGACTACATCGCGCCGAGCGAAGCGAGACAGACAGCCAAAGGCTGCCCGAAGGGCGCAGCGTAGCGGAGTCAAACCTTCTATAACCCTGTGCGCCTCCACAGCGCCCTCGGCTTCAAATCACCCGTGGACTTCGAAAAAGCTATCCAACAAAACTAACCCTATTTTCAATGTCTTCATTTTCGAAGAAAGATCAGTGTTTGCGTTATTTTTCCAGCAACGCCTTATCCATGTAAAACATCATCGCTGGGATCCTACTACCATCCACACCGGAGAGGTAGCCGAGGGGGAAACCATCGCTGAAAGGGAAGTCGCTCTTGGTGATCTTGATCAAATCAAGACTGCCAAAGGCCATCAATGGGCCGCGAAATAACACATCGCCCCACTCGCCGTAGGGCCCCGCGAGGATGGAGGCTACGTCGGTGCCCTTGGTCGCCAGTGGCGTGATCACGATGCCCACGACAGGCGTTTTTTGTTGGGTCGCAAGGTCACGGATTTTGTTCAACTGAGGCCTCGTGCGCGGTAGCCAGAGGCAACTGCGATCCGCATACCATGCGACGGTCCAGGGGGCATCGCTGACGAGGAGTTGGTGGGGTTTCACCGCCTTGGAAAGCTCGTGGGTGCTCACCGCATTGTAGGGGGGCCATTGCTGGAGTTGATCCCGATAAAATAGGCCGATGCGCAGGTCATTGGACAAGGATGTGAGCATAGACCAGCCCGTGATACCGAGCGCGATCAATGCATACCCATGCATCGTCCACAGCCCTCCTGAGCCTGGGCTGAGCCGCGCCCAAAAGACCGCCAGCCCGGCCATGCCGAAGACCGTGAGCGCAGGCACCAGGGCGCTGTGAAGCTGGTTGTCATCGGCAAATTTATCCGGCACTCCCAGCAGCGACATGCCAAAAAACGCCGCGCCCCAGACCAGCAGCAAGGCCGTACGCACGGCCCCAGCCTCCGGCCTGCGGAAGCGATGCAACAACGAGCCGAGAAAGAACAGCGCAGGTAAAACAAAGCCTAGATGGGCAAACAGATCCTGGACTTGGACAAGTGAGTTCAGCGCCAAGCGGCGCACCAGACCGGGCAGATAAACGGGAGGTGCCGCATCTTCAAAATCGCGCAACCGCTGCGCCTCCGACTGCCCGCTGAGTAGCCCTTGGAGCATGGGCTTGGCAGCACCGAGGTAATCGCCACAGACATCTTTATTATGCCACATCCAGGCACCACCACAGAGCATCGGCACCAGGGCCAGGAGGAGCAACGAACCGCGATGGGTGGGAACGAGCACCGCAAAAGCCTGCAGCAGGCCGGCCACGATCCACACGGCTCCCCAGTGCGTCAGCACCAACAGCCCCAAAACCAGCGCCAGAGCTAGCTGCAGCCCGGCCCCGAGCGGCTCGCCCGCCTTGTCTCTCCGCACCAGCAGGGTCAACCAGTAGAGCGCCAGCGTGGTCAGCAGCATCAAAAGCACGCGTGCGCCGCCATTCGTCGCGAGCTGCCACATCGGCTCGCTGAGCGCTAGCGCCAGCACTGAAAGCCCCGCCACCGTGCGGTCAAACAACCGCCTCGCCATGCCATGCATGAGCACCAGGGTGAGGATGAAAAAGGCCACGCCCATGCACGCCATCACACGATCTAAAATGAAAATGCTACGCCCCGGCGTGAACGTCCACGAGTCTTGCAGCGCCTTGAAAACGGGTGCCCAAACGAGGGACTGCAAAGGCGGATGCAGCGTCTCGGGCATCGCGTCGAGTCGCACTGGCACGCCTCGGGTTGCGGCCTGGGTGATGGAGCTGGGACGAATGATCTTAGTTTGAAAAAGGTGCCCCTTGGCCAGCTCGCGAGCGACCTGCGCCTGATCCATCGCCGCCGCGCTGACTTGCCCTCGGTAAGTAATGAAGATGTGAACAAACGCCAATGTGCCAATGAGCACACAGGTCGCCCAGGTCATGATAGGATTATTAAAGGGCGTGGCGCGTTCAGGAGCAGAACTCATAGGCTTGAGGAGGGGCGGTGGCCGCGCATCATCCTCGCCTGAGTGGGAGCCGCAAGAGGGGATGTGGAGATGCTTGGCACAGGGCTCTCACCACGCCAGTATGCACCACTCGCTCATGAAACTTTGGATCATCCGCTTCTCACTCCTCACGGCATTAGTCGCTAGCTTGCTCGCCTTTCATCAAGCACGCCAGCATCGGCCCTCGCGTATCACCATAGCCTCTCGGGATAAAATCATGCTCATCGGCAATGGCGCTGAGATCGAGACGCTCGACCCCAACCTTGCTGGAGGCGTGCCCGAGCACAAGATCATCACCGCGATCTTCGAAGGCCTCATCGCGCCTGCTGCGACGAATCCTGATGACGAAGCCCCTGGCGCAGCAGTGAGCTGGACGCATCGCGACTTCACCGTGTGGACGTTTAAACTCCAGCCGCAGGGCCAGTGGAGCGATGGTGTGCCCGTCACCGCGCACGACTTCGTCTATGCCTACCAGCGCATCCTCTCGCCAGCGCTGGCGGCGGATTATGGCGAGATGCTCTACCCGCTGAAGAATGCAGCGGCCTTCAACAAAGGCGAGATCAGTGACTTCACTCAAGTCGGCGTGAAGGCGCTCGATGACCATACGCTGGAACTCACGCTCAACGGCCCCACGCCGTATTTGCTGGGTATGCTGAAGCATTACTCGTGGTTCCCACTACCACGCCATCTCATTGAGCAGCTGGGCGGCATGACCGACCGTGCGAACCGCTGGACTAAGCCAGAGAACATTGTCGGCAACGGCCCCTTCAAGCTCAAGACATGGCGCTTCACCCACTACCTCGCTGTGGAGCGCAACCCACGCTACTGGGACGCCGCCACGGTGAAGCTCAATGAAATCCACTTCTTCCCCCTCTCCAACGACAGCACCGAGGAGCGTGCCTTCCAGGATGGCCAGCTCCACATGACTGAGACCGTGCCACTGCCTCGCGTGCCTTTTTTGCGCGAGCAGCAACCGCAGAACTACCACGGCGACCAGATTTTAGGCTGCTATTTTTATCGCTTCAATGTGACGAAAAAACCTTTTGACGATCCACGCGTGCGCCGTGCGTTAGCCCTTGCCATCGACCGCCAGAGCATCACGCAAAATATTCTGCGTGGTGGCCAAGCGCCCTGCACCAGCCTCACGCCCCCTGGCTGTGCGAAGGGCTACACGTCACCCAATGTGCTGAAGTTCGACCCCGAAGAAGCGCGCCGCCTTCTCGACAGCGCAGGCTTCCCCGAGGGCAAGGGATTCCCCGCCTTCGACATCCTCATCAATACCAACGAGGCGCATCGCACCGTCGCCGAGGCCATTCAAGAAATGTGGAAGCGCCATCTGAATATCCCGGCGCGTATCCTCAACCAAGACTGGCAGGTGTATCTGGAATCGATGCGCAAACTCGACTTCACCGTCTGCCGTGCGGGTTGGCTCGGCGACTACCCCGATCCGATGACGTTCCTCAGCCTGTGGCGCACGGGCGATGGCAACAACAACACGGGCTGGAGCAGCCCCGCCTACGACGCACTCGTCAATGCCTCTACCACCGAAGTCGATCCCGCGAAGCGCATGGCCACCTTGCAGGAAGCGGAGTCGCTGGTGCTGACCGAGCTACCCATCATGCCCATCTATTGGCAGATACACGCCCACCTCGTGAGCGACCAAGTGCGCGGTGCCTTGCCCAGCATCCTGGAGCATCGCTGCTACAAGGCGCTGGATGTGGTGGCTCCGGCTACCGGCCAATAATCGTCGCGCATTTGCAAAAGGCACACGGACTGGCCCTGGCGAAGGAGGGCGTGATGGTCGATGCAAGCTTTGCCGAAGTGCCCCGGCAACGCAACAGCCGCGCGGACAACGCCTTGATCAAAACCAGTGAAGTGCCGCAGTCATTGCAGGACAACGCGAAGGTCAAAGCGCACAAAGACCTCGACGCACGCTGGACGAAGAAGAACCACGAAACGCACTACGGCTACAAAGATCATGTGAAAGTCGATGTGAAGGACAAGCTCATCCTCAAAGCCGTCATCACACCTGCCAGCGTGCATGACAGCCAGGCGTTGGATGAACTCATCGATGAGGGAGATCACATCGTGTATGCCGACAGCGCCTACTCAGGC
>JANOAR010000063.1:0-53900 GCA_031411235.1 Verrucomicrobiota bacterium
ATCCCTTGAACCTTGCCCCTTAGACCTCTCGGCTTGCTTTGCTATCACGCGTGACTAGGCTAGCCCTTCTCTTCCTATTTCATGCCCAACTCCAAGACCTCCGACGACCGTGCCAGCCGCAAACTCTGGGATCGCGATGCCTGGAAGGGCGCGGCTTTTTTTCTCGACTACCTGAGGCCGCATAAGTGGGTGTTCATCCCGGCCTTTGCGGCGCTGTGCCTCACGGCGTTGGCGACGGTGTGGTTCTTTTCCTTGCTCGGGCAGATGGTCGGCATCGCCATGGATGGCGCGAAAGGCGCGGGGATTATGGAGCGGGCGAATCACCTGCTGTGGGTGGCCATTGTGGTCGTCATCGGCCAGGCGTTCATCGCCTTCTGGCGCATCTGGCTTTTCGCCAAAGCTTCCGAGCGTGCGCTAGCGACGCTGCGCAGTGCGTTGTTCAGCCGCATCATTCGCTTGCCGATGGCGACGCTGGGGCTGCATCGCGTGGGAGAGCTGGCATCGCGTTTGTCGAATGATGTGGAGACGATGCGCGAGACGCTGGTGGCGACGATGCCGCAGCTCATTCGCCACACGGTGATGCTCGTAGTGGCTCTCGTGCTGCTGTTCGCCAAGAGCGTGAAACTCTCGCTGTTCATGATCGCGTGTATCCCGGTGGTGATCGTGTTGATCGCGATCTTCGGCGCTCGCATCCGCAAGCTCACGCGCAAGGCGCAGGATGATCTCGCGGCCTCGCAGGTGGTGGTGGATGAGACGCTGCAAGCCGTGACGAGTGTGAAAGCCTTCGCCAATGAGGACTATGAGATCAGCCGCTACCGGCGCTATCTCGATACCTTTCTGGATACCGCGATCAAGGCCTCGCTTCCACGCGCTACGTTTGTGGCCTTCATCATCAGCGCCTTCAGCGCGGCGCTGACGGTGGTCACCTGGTATGCGGTGCGCATGGTCAGCAGCGGGGCACTGCGTCCCGAGGATCTCGCGCAGTTCGCGCTGTACAGCAGCGTCGTGGGCATGTCGTTCATGACGATACCCGAGCTGATCACCCAGTTCCAACGAGCGCTTGGCGCGACAGATCGCGTGCGCGAGATCCTCGCAAGCGAAGTGGAGCCTGTGGCCAGCGAGCAGACGATGCCAAGGCTGCGCGGCGACATCGCGATGCAGCACGTCACCTTCGCCTACCCTGCACGGCCCGAGGTGAAGGTGCTGCACGACTTTAGTTTTGAAGCCAAGGCTGGGCAGCGTATCGCGCTTGTCGGCCCCAGTGGCGCGGGCAAATCGACGGTGGCGGCGATGCTGTATCGCTTCTTCAGCCCGGATAGCGGCAGCGTGCTCTATGATGGCGAGGACATCGCCTCGATGCCACTGAGCGCCATGCGGCGCAACCTCGCGCTAGTGCCGCAGGAGGTGCTGCTTTTTGGCGGCAGCATCCGCGAAAACATCGCCTATGGGAAACCGGGCGCGAGTGATGAAGAGATCACCAAAGCCGCGCAGCAAGCGAATGCCGAGGAGTTCATCGCGAGGTTGCCCGAGGGCTACGCCACCGTCGTCGGCGAGCGGGGCACCCAGCTCAGCGGTGGCCAGCGGCAAAGGATTGCCATCGCTCGGGCGATCCTCGCAGACCCTGCGATCTTGATCCTCGATGAAGCTACGAGCGCCCTCGATGCGGAGAGCGAGCGTCTCGTGCAGGACGCGCTGGATAAGCTGATGGAGAACCGCACCAGCATCATCATCGCGCATCGCCTGAGCACGGTGCGGCGTGCGGATCAGATCCTGGTGATGTCTGGCGGCGCGGTCATTGAACGTGGCACGCACGATGAACTCGTGGCTGGCGGTGGCAGCTTGTATGCGACGCTAGCGAGGCTGCAGCTAGAAGGGTGAGGAAGGGTTGATGAGTAGATGGTTGATGACCTGAATGTTGAGTTCAGAGCTTGGCACTTCTTATCAAAGCCTCAGGCCATCAACCATCACCCCCTCAACCGCCTTCAGTTCCCCTTACTCACGGCAAGAAGCCAAGAGCCGTCGCTGTCTGCTTCACTTCGTCGAAGTCTTCGTTCTTCGCGGTGATGAGTGCTTTGCGGGGGAAGGCTGCGAGCAGCGCGGGGTCTTTGATGGCGATGAGTGCGGCTTGCAGTTTGTCGGTGAAGCCTGCGCCCTGGGCTTTCTCCAGGTCGGGATGTGCCACGAAGGAGCAGTTCGGATAGGTCGGTGTCTTCCAGATGACTTGCGCGATACTGGCATCGGTGGTGCCAGCCTTCACGCGCTTCTCATACACCTCGAAGTTCACGGCACCTGCTTGCACTTCGCCGCTCTGGACGAGTTCGCAGGTTTTGTCATGGCTGGTGGTAAAGACGGGCTTGATCCTGAAAAAGGCAGCGGGCTTCTTGTTGCTGTCCTTCTCGATGAACCATGCGGGCATGAGGTGCCCCGAGGTCGATAGCGTGGGGCCGAAGGCAAAGCTTTTCTCCGCGATGTCGGCGGGGAAGTAGTTGCCGGGTCTGAGCCCAGCATCCTTGTGGGCGATGAAGTAGGTCATGAATTCGGGGTCGCTATCGCCCTGCACGATGGAGCGGGCACCGGGTACAGCCTTCACTGCCTGCGCCGCCGTGAGGCCACCGAGCCAGGCAAGCTGCACTTCGCCCTTTTTGAACAAGTCCACAGCTGCCTCGTAGTCACTCGCTGCGACATACTCGACGGCGATGCCGAGTTGCGTGGAGAGGTGCTTCGCCAGCGCGTCGAACTTGTCTTTTTGCGCAGCGCTGTCTTGATCGGGCAGTGCGGAAAACTTCAGCGTGGGATGGGCTGCGGTGCTCGTAGCAGAGGGGGCGCTGGCGGTGGGCGGAGCGTCTTTTTTGCCGCACGCTGTGAAGAGTGCGAGCGCGAGGATGGAGGTGACAAGGCGTTTCATGATGGGATGAATAAGGATAGCGATACCCCAGAGTAGCATCCTTTGGATACCGATGTCCACAAGCAGCAAGGTAATGCTGACTTTCCCTACTGTGCTGGCGTCACGGCTATGGCACGCGTTGGTTCCAATAGATTTTCACGTTCAAGGTGCGCCGCCCAGCCGCGACGATGTCCAGGTCTTTATCTCCATCGAGATCCACGCAGAGGGCGTCTTCACAGGCCATGGTGTTGTCATCTATGAGGGTTGGCTGCCAGCCGCTGCCGTCTTCTTTGGTCGTGGCGAGGAGCTTCACGCCCACCTTGGTACCGACTTTTTGCATGGAGCGCCAGCCGACGAGGATCTGGCGGTTGTTCCAGCCGAGCAGGTCATGGCAGGCCAGGGCGTGGCCGTCGGCGAGGGTGTCGTCCAGCACGGTGCGCTTCCATTCACGATCCTTTGGGCCTTCTGGCGGTGGCATGTATAGGACGAGCTGATTGCCGTGCATGGGCTCGATGGTGGCGACGTAGGGTGTGCCGCTGCCGAGCACGCCCCAGCGCACTTCGCCCGCGCCTTGCAGCGTGGTGGAGTCGGTAGGGTGGCGGGCGATCCATTGCTGCTGCCAGCCGCTCTCGGTGGGCGAGAGCTGCACGACGCCCTCGCGCCCACAGACCAGCATCGCCTCGGGCTGTGTGGGCTGGGCGGGGATGATGTCGAAGTTGTGTGTCTTGTGCAGCGTGTCGATGACGACGCGGGTGCTCCACTCGGCCTTCGGATCAGCAGGTTTGCGATAGGCGAGCACGCGCACGCCAACGCCTTTGGCTTCCTTGTCGTTACCGCGACCATGCAGCGGCACGACGACGAGATCATACTGCCCATCAAAGGCGCGCACCCACTTCATGCGGTGCGTGGTGGGCTCATGGGCGAGGCGCACGGAGTCCCAGCGCTGGGTGCGGTCGGCGGGTGGGATCATGTAAAACACGGCACCGCTGCCCACCGTGTCGCCGGGGTTCCACTCGGCACCCACGGCGATCTCGCATTTGCCATCGCCGTCGATGTCGCGTGCGGCGATGCAGACATGGTCTTTGGCCGTGAGCGATTCGGCGATGATGTGCTTAGTCCAGGAGGGGTTCTCATACCAGACGATGAATTTTTTGTCGGCGAGCAGGATGTCCGTTTTGCCATCGCCATTCACATCGGCTTGGGCGAGGCCGTAGCCGATCTCGATCTTGTCGTCGATGACTTGATCCTTGAAGGATGGGGCCTGGGCGAGTGCGCTGAGCGCAGGCATGAGGGCTAGCGCAAAGGCGAGCGGGAGGCTGGAGGGCAGGGGGTGGGGCATGGGCATGGTGAGTGGTATTCCCAAACGCGTATTGTGGGCGAGTACTTCCGCCACGGACTCACGCTCTTGCGATACGCTGTTGCAGTAGCACTTCGCCAAACAGCAGCGCCAGTAGCGCGAGCAGGAAAGGCTGCCAAAACTCCGAGCCATGCCTGCGGCTGCGGTCGAGTTTTTCATAACCTTCAAAGCTCTCGGTGAAGCTCGCGCCCGTGCGCTCAGCGAGGGCTTTTACATCATCGGCGGGGAGTGGCTTCAGGTCGGACTCGGCGCTGTTGAGGTTGAAGGCGAAGCGCTGCGCACTCTCTTCGCTCATGCCGGGCGCACGCACGGAATAGACGCCGGGTTGATTGGTCAGCGCTGATTCGACGATGACGGCATTGCTTTCTTTGCGTGTCTTTACCTCGGTCGTTTTGCCCGTGGGGTCGGTGACAACAAAGACATCGTCCACCTTGCCGTCCTTTAGCACATAGCGCACGGGCTGGCCCACGAGTTGCCACGCGGGAGCGCTGCCCTGAGTGCTCAAGTAGGTGACGAGGCGCTGCGCCAGTGGCAGGTAGAACATCTGCAACGGCATCGTGCTCCATTCGGCATTCGCCGTCGAGGCGCAGGCGATGACTCGCCCACGGCCCTTGGATTTCTCGATGATCAGCGGCGCACCGCGATCCAGTGCGAGCAGTGTTTTTACCTCGTCGCTCTTGGTTTCAAAGTTCAGCCAATGGTTAAATTCCGCGTCTTGGAGCCGTCCTCCGCGTGGGTCATTGAAATAGGTTGTCGCGGGATGGGTGAAGCGTTGCAGCACGATGCGAGCGGGGTTCTCGGTCGCCTCGATGCGGCCATAAACCTTGATGTTGCTGGGGAATAAACCCTTGCCACCGCGATAGAATTCGCGGCTGTACCAGTCGAGATCGCAGTGCGGGCCGCCGAAAATGAGCAAGCCACCGCCTGCATCGACGAAGGCCTCCAGCTCGCGAATGTCGTTGCCTTCGAGCTTCACCACATCGCCGAGGATGATGACTTCCATGCCTTTGAGCTTGTCCTTGTTCAGCTTTTTCACATCGACGCGAGTGATCTTGATGAGGTCTTTCAGCGTGGCTTTGACTGCATCATTCGGCGTCAGTGCGATCTCCAAGAAGTCGAGGGCCGAGGCCATCGGCGCACCGCCTGCGCTGCCATCGACGAGCAGCACGTTGATTTGATTGCGCACATGCACGATGCCCTGGAAGGCGTTGTCATCGGTGAGGGTATCGCCCTCCAGGCGCACGCCCAGCGAATGGTCGCCTACCTTTTCGAAGGCATGGGTGAGCGACAGGGTCGTCTCGCCCTCGGGCGGCACGGAGATGCGCGTGGTGCGCAGTCGCGTGCCATCGGCTTCGAGGTGTAGGGCGATGTCCTGCCACGCACGTTTGCCGTGGTTCTGCACGCGCACGCGCAGGCCCACGGGCTGGGTTTCGGCGGCGACGAGCGCAGAGAGTTCGACACTCGCGAGGCTGAGGTTTTCCGTCAGGTCATTGGGCAGTCGATAAAAAGTCAGCGAGGGCTTCGGCTCTTGTTTGGCCATGGCGTCGAGCGCAGGCAGTGCCGCGCCCTCGGCGAAGGCTTTCCAGTCGGCGCTCTGGAAGTCGCTCATCAGCACGATCTCGCGGGTCGCATTCGGTGCTTTAGCCAGGGCAGCGGCAGCGGCTTGCAGCGCTTCATTGGCGGCTACGGGGCCGGCGAGGCTGGGGGCATCGGCGACGGCTTTGGGCACCAGATCGAGCGCACTGGTGGCGCTGTCCATGAGCTTGCGCGGGGTGCCGCCCGCGAGGATTACTTGGGCGTCGGAGCCGCGTGGCAGGCCATCGACGAGCCGTTGGATCGCTGCCTTGGCCTGCTCGCGTGGCGCGCCATTGGAACCCGGCGCTCGCATGGAAAAGGAGTCGTCCAGCAGCACTACGAGCGAGGTTTTACCGAAGCCTGGGATCGACCGCAGTGCCGAGAGCACGGGCCGCGCGAGGCACAAGGCGAGGATAATGGGGATGGCGATGCGGATGGCCAGCAGCAGCCATTGCTCGATGACAAATTTGCGCTTTTTCTGCCGGATCACTTCCTGCAACAAGTGCATCGGCCCCCAGCGAACCACGGAGACTTTGCGCCGATTGAGCAAGTGGATGAGCAGCGGGATGAGGAAGGCGGCAGCGCCTGCGAGGAGGAAGGGAGTGAGGAATGACACTGCGAGAGAAAGAGGGCTGGGTGTGGATGACGGTGCGCGAGGGGCACATAGAACGCAGCGAAGGCAGCCTGGCTAACGATGAGTTGTGCCGATGGGCGAGGCTGAGCCCTCGGCCTAGGCCACGCAATGCCTTGCCACAAAGCAAGATTGCGTGTCTCCTCGCCGCGCCATGCCCACTGACCACCATTCTAACGATACGGACATTTTTGCCATTCTCGAAGCTCGGCACGCGGATCCCTTTCGCTTCCTGGGGGCGCATCGCATCGCAGGCAGCACGGATGTCGCGGTGGTGCGGGCATTCCATCCCGAGGCGCAGTCGATGAGTGTGCTCTTCGACCACCATGCGTATGAGGCGCAACGCATCCATGCAGATGGTTTATTTGAGGCGGAGATTCCCGCCGCGTTGCTGGCGCAGCGCTACCTGCTCGACGTGGTGACCTACAATGGCAATCATCGCTGCATGGCCGATGCCTACTCCTTTGGCAACTGCCTGGGCGAGGCCGATATGCACTACTATGCCGAGGGCTCGCACCAGCAGCTCTATCGCGTGCTCGGTGCGCAGATCATGACCCGCGAGGGCATCGCTGGCACCCAGTTTGCAGTGTGGGCGCCAAATGCTCGGCGGGTGTCGCTGATCGCAGATTTTAATGGTTGGGATGGTCGTGTGAACCCGATGCGCTGCCGTATGGAAGCGGGTGTGTGGGAGATTTTCATCCCTGGGGCGGGCGAGTTGGTTCACTATAAATATGAGCTGGTGGATGCTCATGGGCAGCTTCGCGTGAAGAGTGACCCGATGGCCTTCTTCAGCCAGCATGGCACCGAGACGGCCTCGCTGGCATGGGATATGAAACGCTACGTCTGGGACGATGCCGCATGGATGCAGCAGCGCGCCGCGAGCAATGTGTACGCGCAGCCGGTGAGCATCTATGAGGTGCATCCTGGGTCGTGGAAGCGGATCACAGACGCTGGGGATCGTGCTCTGAGCTACCATGAGTTGGCGAATGATTTGATCCCGTATGTGAAGGGCTTGGGCTTCACCCACATCGAGCTGATGGGCATCGCGGAGTATCCCTTCGATGGCTCATGGGGCTACCAAATCTGCGGCTACTACGCGCCGACTTCGCGGCATGGAACGCCGGATGAGTTTCGTTCGTTTGTGGATCGCTGCCACCAGGAGGGTATCGGGGTGATCCTGGACTGGGTGCCTGGGCATTTCCCCAAGGATGAGCATGGGCTGGCGCAGTTCGATGGCACCTCGCTCTATGAGCACGGCGATCCGCGCCAGGGCGAACACCAGGACTGGGGCACGCTGATACCCAACTATGGCCGCAATGAGGTGCGTAATTTCTTCACCGCGAATGCGCTGTTTTGGCTGGCGGAGTATCACATCGACGGACTGCGCGTGGACGCGGTGGCGTCGATGCTGTACCTCGACTACTCGCGTGAAGCGGGCGAGTGGGTGCCCAATCGCCATGGTGGCCGCGAGAACTTGGAGGCCATCGACTTCCTGCAACGGCTGAACAATGTCTGCTACGAGCAGCACCCTGGGGTCATGATTATCGCCGAGGAAAGCACCGCCTATCCTGGTGTCTCGCGCCCGATCAGTGGCGGCGGTTTGGGCTTTGGCTTCAAGTGGAACATGGGCTGGATGAATGACTCGCTGCGCTACATGGAGCATGATCCCGTGCATCGTCGGCATCACCACGGGGAGGCGACTTTCTCGATGCTCTATGCCTATGATGAAAACTTCATCCTGGTGCTCAGTCACGATGAAGTGGTGCATGGCAAGAAGAGCTTGATCAATAAGATGCCGGGCGACCGCTGGCAGCAGTTTGCCAACTTACGCATGTTCTATGGCTGGATGTGGGCGCACCCTGGGAAGAAGCTATTGTTCATGGGCGGCGAGTTCGCCCAATGGAATGAATGGAGCCACAAGCGCAGCCTCGACTGGCACCTCTTCATGGGCGCTGAGCACGCCGGGATGCAGCGTCTTGTGGGCGATCTTAACGCGCTCTATACGAGCCGCCCGGCACTGCACGCCAAGTGCCACGAAGGCATGGGCTTCCGGTGGCTGGATGCGAGCGATGCCGACGCGAGTCTGTTCGCCTTTGCCCGAACCGATGGCCATGGTGATACGGTGTATGTGGTGGTGAATGCGACGCCTGTGCCGCGTGAAGGCTACCGTCTCGGCATCGCTGAGCACGGCCATTACCTGGAGATACTCAACACGGATGCCGAGTGCTACGGCGGCGGCAACTTCGGCAATGGTGCAGGGCTGGGCACAGACGAGATTCCGTGGCAAGGCCAAGCGCAGAGTTTGGTTTTGAACGTCCCGCCGCTCGGTGTGGTGTTCGTGGCGAAGGTTTGATGCTGCGGCAGCGCGAGATGACGTAGCCACCAAGCTGCTCCAAGCCCAAGGCTACCTCGCGCACCTATTGCAGCTTTGTTCGAGTCTTTCAGCCTTGCCAGCTTGCGCCTTTCAAAACAGGCGCTTACCGTTTTCGCATTCACCCATGCTCATCTGCCTCGATTCGACCATTATTAGCGGTTATCTCTCCAACGAAGTCCCTGGACTTGTCACCGGAATGCTTCATTTGGCGGGGCATGACCGTCCTTTGCGACTGGAGCTGACGGGCAATTTTTTACGCGACATCGCAGGCTGCCGAGTGGAGTTGCAAAACCCCATCCCTGATGCCAATCCCGAGCACATTGCCGCGCTAAGTGATCATCAGTTTGGCCACGTCGGGCAGATGACGGCCTCCTATCGTGTGACGAAAATGCCGCACAGCCGTCGCAAAGCCGAAGGGCCATTCCCCGTGCCCGAGGGGCTGAAAAATCTGCTCTTCATCGAATGGTTCAACAAAGACAAGCAGCGCATCTTGATCCAGAGCTGGCACTTACATCTCACCGTCTCGGCTCCGCGCTGGCAGCTCTCGCGCCCTGCCGAGATGGCGCAAATACGGCAGAATCGCGCCCGTCGTCGGCAGTTCCTACTCGGCGGACGCAGTGCTGGCCCCAGTCTCGGCACGCGTGCTGCGGATGCTTTTGATGCCGAGCAAGACATCACGCCGATGGATCGCCCGAATGGCCTCGCTATCAACCTCATGGCTAGTGATCCTGCCGAGCCGAGCTGGGATGTGTCGCCGAATTTTGGGCATCCCTTTGCCTTGGTGAATCAAGCCAGCGGCGAGTTGGCCATGGAGTTGCGCCGCTTCGAGATGCACCTCGCCAGCCCTGGTGAGATGCACTCGCGCCCAGCCGTGCTGCGCCTGCTGACCACGGCTGGCGATCTCGCCGCTCACCTCTCGCACACACTGCGGAATTTTAGTTCGCTGAAGAGCACCCAGTGGCAATTTTTGATCACTGACCTGGAGCAGTCCTTGCCGCTCTTTCACGCGGCCCTCACTGCCTGCGACAAACTCACGGAGCATACCGCACCTGGTACCGACTTGCGCTGGCTCATGGGCGTGCAGCAGTGCCTGACCTCCATCACGGGGAATATCGAGCAGCTCATGAAGTGGCTGCGGCAGGGGGAGTGATGCAGGTCGTGTTTCCGTTAGCTTCCGAGCCGCCAGTTTGGATCCACCTCTTGCTCAAGCGGTGAGGTTGCGCCGGAGTTAAAGCGTAGCGCAGCAGCGAAGGCCACCATGCCAGCGTTGTCGGTGCAGAGATGCGGTGGCGCGAGGAGCAGCTTCAACCCCGTGCGTTCGCAGCGAGCGGCTAATTTCTCACGCAGGCGCTTGTTGCAACTGACGCCACCGGAGACGGCGATGGTCTTTAAACCAAAGTGTAACGCCGCCCGCGCGGTCTTCTCGACGAGCACATCGACGACCGCATCCTGGACGCTGGCGCAGAGATTGGCGAGGGTCTGGGGATTCGTGATGTCTAGCTTGGGCAGCTCGTAGAGCACCGAGGTTTTGAGCCCACTGAAGCTGAAGTCGAAGGGCGTATCGGCCAAGCGGCTGCGGGGGAAATCGAAGGCACTGGGATCACCATGGCCATCGCGTGCGACGCGCTCGATCTCGGGGCCACCGGGGTAAGGAAGGCCGAGCATTCGCGCGACTTTATCCAGGCATTCACCCGCCGCATCGTCGCGTGTGCGGCCCAGGATTTCATAGCGCCCCACCGCGTCGATACGCACCAGCATCGTATGTCCGCCGCTGACGATGAGCCCCAGCGCAGGCTCCACACAGCGCTGCGTGACGAAGGGCGAGAGCAGATGCGCCTCCATGTGATTGACCGCGAGAAAGGGCTTTTTTTCAGCCACAGCGAGCGCCTTGGCCATGGAGGTGCCGATCAACAGCGAGCTGACCAATCCCGGCCCACACGTCGCGGCGAAGGCCACCACCTCATGCAATCCAACCCCCGACTCCGCCAGCACCGCCTCGACCAGAGGCCGCACCTTGGTGACGTGATTGCGCGAAGCCACCTCCGGCACGATGCCGCCATACTGGCGATGAATGGCGATCTGCGAGAACAAACGGCTGCTGAGGATCTCTCCATCGAGCGTGCAGATGCTGGCGGCAGTTTCGTCGCAGGAGGTTTCGAGGGCGAGGAGGGCGGACATGTGCCCCATTGATAAGGCTAAGGAGATGCTACGCAACGCACAACCCAGGCGTGAACGATGCCAGGGGAACGGAGCGCGGCCCTCCGAGGCCGCAGCGCTAGGTATCGTTCAAAGCTTCGTGTTTCCCTCGCTTCATCGCTCTGTTCGCTTCCAGGTAAGCTATCCCTACGCCCTCGCTAAACCCGGCATTCATTCTAGGCTGCATCGGAACGAAGGTCTTTTACTCTTCATCGTCAGTTGCCTGTCCACAGCGCTGCGGCCACGGAGGGCCGCGCTCCGTGACTGCAACATCGCAAAGCTTTTGGATCATTCGTATATCGGGCGGCAACATTCATTTCTCTATGCGCACCTTCGTAATTACTTCGTTGGCACGATCCAGTTTACCTTCCATCGCAGCTTGTCCAAAGCTCTCGCGCACCCTGTTGAATCGGCGATCAAACTCTAACTCGATGAGAAACAGTTCAAATGTCTCGAGGTCTTCGTCGCGCAGGGTATCGATGCTCTCTTGAATTTTTGCGCGGCGCAATGTGGGTGAAATGGCGGTGTTCATGAGGCCGAGTTTAAATTTTGATGCAAAAGGCGTAAGCCTCCAGACATGTCTCACGGCACCTTCGGCGGAGCCATTAAGGCCTCCATTTTCACAGGCGAACGTTCGATGGGCTCCACGGCTGGCTTGGGGGTGGTGTTGGCTTGGTTGAATTCACGGAACACCAGCACGCCCTTCAACGCATCGACGGCGCGTTCGAATTGATGGTCGCCCAGGTCGGCTAGCTCCAGCGCGGCGGCTTCGCCGGTGCCGTGGCTGTTGCGCCAGCGTGCGATTTTGATCTCCTCATCGGTGGTGAGCGTGGAGGTGATGTTGGGCGTTACGCCTTGCTCGTGGATGGTGCGGTGGCTGGGGGTGTAGTACTTGGCGGTGGTGAGGCGCATGGCGGTGCCGTTTTTCATCGGCAGAATGGTCTGCACGCTACCTTTGCCGAAGCTGGTGGTGCCGATGATGATGGCACGGCGCAGATCCTGCATGACTCCAGCGGTGATCTCAGCGGCACTCGCGCTGCCTTGGTTGATGAGCACGGCCATGGGGTAGGTGCGGGCGGCTTTGCCTTTGCGTTTGGGCGTGCGGTAGGGCGGCGGGTTTTCGGCTCCAATGCGGCCCTCGGTGGTGACGACGAGCGTGTCTTCGGGCAGGAACTCGCCGCATACGGCGATGCTGCTATCAAGCAGGCCACCGGGGTTATTGCGCAGATCGAGGATGAAGGCGGTCATGCCCTCGGCCTCCAGTTTATCCAGAGCGACCGACAGGTCTTTGGCCGTGGCCTGGGTGAACTGCTCGATGCGTGCGTAGCCGATTTTATAACCCGCTGCGAGCTTGTCGTGGATCAACATCACGTCATGGATGCTGCTGTCTTGGAGGGTCTCGCGGACGATATTGAAGTCGAGAAACTGCTTGGTGCCAGGGCGGCGCACGGTGAGGCGGATGGCCTCACCGGCTTTGCCTTTGAGCAAGCGAATGGTCTCGGCGACACCGAGGTTGTCGGCCAGTACGTCTTTGATTCGCACGATCTGATCTCCCGCTAGGATGCCCACTTTTGCAGCAGGGCCATCCTCGCGCACGGTGATGATGGTGAGGATGTTTTGCTTGAGCGAGATGGTGATGCCGACGCCGTCGCTGCTGTCGCTCTGCTCGCGCTGCATGTCCTCGAAGAGCTGCCTGCCCATGAATTCGCAATGCGGATCGAGGCGGTGCAACATGCCTTCGAGAGCACCTTCGATGAGGTCTTCATAGCTGACCTTGCTGGGATCCACATAGTTCTCGCGGATGATCTGCATGGCGCGTGTGAGCAGCTCCATTTGCGCAAAAGGATCATCGGTTGCTGGCTGTGTGGGCTCACTTGGCTGACTTTGCTGCGCGGGCGGCTGCGGCTTTGCCTCTGGCTTGGGGTCGGCTTTGCCGGGGCTGGGCTTTGCCGGGTTGCCTGTGGCTGGCGGTACGGGAGGGGGCGAAGTCTGCGCCTGTAAGGAGGCTGCGGTGCCGAGGAGGATAATGAATATTGGAGCCCACTTCATGGCCGCGATAATGCACTGCGTGGGATGGGGATGCACGAGGTTTTCTGGCGTGCGCGGGTTGGCGGGTCGGGCGGGTTGTCCCCAGCCCGCCCGCCGAAATACCTCATTATTTACTACTCACATCGTAGCAGTAGAGCAGCTCTTGGTCACGCAAGAAGAGCTTGCCATTGGTCACCACGGGGTGCGTCCAGACCTTGCCTTTGGGCGAGCGCTGCGTGGTCTGCGGGTCGATCTTGAAACGGCTGTGCTCGGTGTAGCCCACAGGCGAGGCGTCGATGATGGCGACGGTGCCTGTGTCTTCCTCCAGCAGGTAGAAGAGGCCGTCAGCGAGGTGGATGGCACCTTTGCGCAGGGCTTTCCTTTCGGCCCATTTGACCTCGCCTGTTTTGAAGTCCATGCACGTCCAGCCACCGCTGTCGCTGTATCCATAGAGATAGCCATCGTGCAGGATGACGCCGCCGTGGTGGTTCACCATGCTGGTGTTGGCATACACGTCGGTGAGCATGTTGAGTTCGCCAATTTTCACGGCTTTGCAGCCGACGCCGTAACCTGCGGCGACGAAGACTTGGCCGTCGCTAAAAATGGGGGTTGGGATCACGGCGGTCTTGCCAGGGAAGTCGGAGCGCCAGAGGAGCTTGCCATCGGTTGGGCTGACGCTGGCGATACTCTGCCCGGTGAGCTGCACAAGCTGGCGTGCGCCGTTGGCGTCGATGGGGATGATGGAGGCATACTGGGCTGGATCTTTTAGATCGACGCTCTGCCAGAGTTGTTTGCCTGTGGTTTTGTCAAAGGCTGCGATGGTGCCCTTTGTTCCTCCGGGGGTGCAGATGACGGCGTTGCCCTCGACGAGCACAGACTCGGTGTAGCCCCAGCCGGGCACCTTGCCGCCGATCTCTTCCATGGTGGTCTTCCACACGAGCTTGCCATCGGCGGCATTGATACAGACGAGATGGCCCTTGCCGCTGAGGGCATAGACCTTGTCGCCATCGGTGGTGGGGGTGCTGCGCGGGCCATTGCCCCAGCCGTTGGTGAGCAGAGGCCCGGCTTCGGACGACCATTTTTCTTTGCCCGTAGCGGCGTCGATGGCGATGATATACTCGACGGCATCACGAGCGCCCATGGTGTAGAGCGTGCCGCCCAAGCTGGCGATGCTTGAATAGCCGAGGCCCACATCGGTATTCGCCCAGACTTTTTTTGGCCCTTCGGCTGGCCATTGTTTGAGCAATCCTTTCTCAGTCGAATGGTCATCATGGGAGGCTCCACGCCAGCGAGGCCAGTCACCTGCGTGGGCAGGGAGTGCTGTGGTGGCTAGGGCGAAGGCGATGAAGAATGAGCGGGGTGCAAGCATAAAATGAGTGGCTATTGGTTCGGCGGTGATGCCACCTATTCAGGCGGGTTGGCGTGGTGAAATCCAGGATAAACGTGCAGGCAGGGCACATTTATTGTGCGCTGGCTTTCGTGCTGATGCTGTCAATACTCGCCCTGCCATCATGCCCGACCCATCTCCTACCAAGCCCTCGCTATTGCGCCGTGTCTGGCGCTGGCTGCGCTGGTTCATGCTCATCGCCGTGCTGTCGCTTGCCCTGCTGGCAGTGTTCCATCGGTCGATCATTTTGTGGGCGCTGAACTCGTATGGGTCGAGTGCAGCGAAGCACGCAGGCATCGAACTGGCGTGGGCGGTGGAGGGCTCATTGTGGTCTGACTTGGGCATCAAGGGCCTGCGCATCACGGGAACTGGGGCGACACCGCTGGCTCAACTAACCGCTGGCCGCGTGGCGCTGAACTATGACACCCAAGCACTCTGGCAAGGCCGCTACATGCAGGCAGTGAAAGGCATCGTGCTGCACGATGTTGCTGCCACCATCGACCTCCGCGACGCTAAGCCTGAGCCCGCCGACAAGGCCAAGTCAGCGAGTGATCCCAAGGCATTGCTCGACCTGTTGCGGCAGATCCAATGGCCCGACATCGACATCCGCAATGTCGATGTGACCGTGCTCCAAAAGGACGCCACGCTATACCTGCATGGCCTCTCTTTGGTCGTGCCAGCCGGCAAGCCAGGCACACTGCGCCTCGCCTCGCTGGAGCATCCTGCGTTCTCGCAAGCACCCATCGGCGATGTGTCGGCAAACATTGCCCTGGCAGGCACAGCCATCGCGATCACCGATCTACAAGTGCCCTCGCTACTCAGCTCCAGCCGCATCGCCGTCGATGCCGCGAAGGCCGATGGTGAAGGCATCGCGCTCGATGTGGAACTGCATTCAGGCGCTGCGGCGATCTCCATCAAAGGGCTCGCCGATGTGCTGCACGAGCGGCAGATGCAGCTCGATTTGGTGCTCGACATTAGCGACGTGCGCGAGGCGGAAGTGAAGCGCTGGTTGCCTGCCGATGGGCCGCCCTGGCATGGCGATTTGAAGTCGCTGCACATCGTGATGAAGGGCGATCCGAGGCAGCCGAAGCAGGTCGCGGCAAGCCTTGACATGCGGCTCGAAGGCCCAGGCTGGGATGCCTGGAAGGCTGATGCCGTGGTCATCGCATTGACCGTGGCCAAGGAAAAACTGAGCGTCCCTAGCATCCGCATCGAAGCCGCTGGCAACCGCTTTGAAGTGAGCACTGAGTCGAGCCTGCGCGCCGAGTGGCCTGACTGTGCGCAGGTGCCCTTCAGCCTGCACTGGAAGCTTGCGGCACCTGCGCTGGATCAAGTGGCGGGCCTGCCGATGAAGCTCGGCGGCACGATCCAAGGCAGCGGCGATGTGGACATCGAAGGCTGTGCGCTGCATCGCTTTACCGCTGATCTGAGCGCCCACGATGTCGTGGCCGACGCGCATCGCTTGCATCTTCTCGAAGCCAATGCCGCAGGCGATATGAAGGCCATCGCCTTCAAGGCAACCGCACGCATCGCTCCTACCGAAGCCGAGGGCGGCATGTCGCTCGACGGGCATCTCGGGCTTGCTCCAGGCAAGCCAAGCGATGTCGCTTGGGCCATCACGGTGCCGCAGCCGCAGGCACTGGTTTCAATGCTGCGACTCGCCTGGCCAGCCGACATTTCGACGGGTGCGCTCACGGCAAAAGGCAGTGCGGCCTTCACGCTGGATGACTTGAAGGCCGCTCGCTACGAAGCAGCGAAAGGGCAGGGCACCATCGCCGTGCAGCAGGTGACTTGGCGAGCCGCGCCGTGTGAACGTGTGGCTCTCTCGTGGTCGTTAGCTGCGGGTAAGGCCAAGCTCGAATCCCTTGATGTGATACTGCCCGAGGGTAGCGCTATTCATGCCAGCGGCGACCTCATGCTAGAGGGGCAGCAGCCCTTTAATGCAGCCGTGGATGTCCATATTCCAAAGCTCGCCGGGCTGAGCGCTTGGCTTGCTGCGGCAGGGGCAAAGCAGCTCAAGGACGGCACGATAGCACTAAACTGGAAGGGCAAGGGTAGCCTGCGCGATGGATTGAAACTTGGCGGCAATGTGGCGCTGAAAGTGACGGCGCTACAAGCCGACAAACTACCGCAACCCGTGAGCCTGGAGACGACGCTGAGCCATAGCCTTGCCGAGGCTAAGATCCACGCGCTGACTGCTACGATGGGCGCGTGGCAGACCGTGCTGCGAGCCACTGCCAGCCAGTCGCGGGTGCAGTTGCATGACTTCCAACTCCGCAACACGGGCAAGCTGCTGGCCACGCTCTGCGCGGATGTCCCGCTCGCCCTGCCTGGGGCAGATGCCGCCGGAAAATCGAAGCTGCCACTCGACTCCCAGCGCCCTCTACACCTGCTCTTAGCGACGGCTGACAAGCTAGATCTCGCGGAGCTAGCAAAGCTGGCGGGCACAGCTCTACCGCCTGATATTGCGGGCAAGATGAGCACTCGCGTGGAGGTCGATGGCACACTCGCAGCCCTGCGGGCGCAGGTCGAAGTCCATTCTTCAGAATTGCGCCTGCCTCAGGTGCCGAAGTCGCAAGCTCCTGGGCATGTCGATATGTCGTTAACCCTCGCGAATGACGTGCTGCGAATCGAGGCCAGCGCCGCAGTAAAGCCACTGGAACCGCTGTATGTCGAAGGGGTCGTGCGTTTGTCGCCACAGACGTTGCTCGACAACTCGCTGGCTCTGCGTGATGCCCCCTTCCAGCTCAGTGCTCATCTGGATCAGCCCTCACTTGGCTTTATTAAAAACTTGGTGCCAGCGCTGCGCGAGATTCAAGGGAGTCTCGCTGTGAATCTGGAGGCGAGTGGCACGGCTGCAAAGCCCGTGCTGAATGGCAAAATCACGGTGGACTTGCCGACGGTGGTGATGCAATCAGCCGCGCTGCCTGAGATCAAGAAATTGAAGGTCAGCATGGTGGGTGAAGGCACGTCAGTGAAAATCGAAAACTTCACGGGCAGCATCGCTGGTGGCGACTTTGCGTTGAGTGGCAACGTAGGTCTTGCAGACACATCGAAGCCCCAATTTGATCTCGCCATCACAGCCAAGGATTTGCTGATCAAACGCGATGAAACGCTCAGCCTGCGCACCGATGCCGACATCCAGTTGAAGGGGCCGCTCGATGCGGCGGTGCTCACGGGAGGCATGGGATTGACGCGTGGTCGTGTGTATAAGGAGATCGAGTTTTTGCCGCTATCCAAGCTGATGAATGACCTGCCACCCATGCCCGAAACGGCCACGGCGAAGGCTGCTAAAGCCGCAGCACAAACGAATACCAATGTGCTCGGCCTGCCGCCCATGCTGGACGGGTGGAGCTTTGATTTCGCGGTGAAAACCAAGGATCCCATTCGCCTGCTGGGCAATGTTTTGAACGGCGGTGTGAATGTGGATGTAAAGCTCGCTGGCACGGGCAAGGCACCGTTGCTCAGCGGCGGGGTGATACTCACAGGCGCACGGTTGCGCCTGCCCTTCAGCACGCTGCGCATCACCACGGGCAACGTCACCATCGACCCCGAAAAGCCGCTCGCGCCGAAGTTGGATCTCACTGCTGAGGCTAGCGTCGATGCCTATGAAATCGTGCTGCGAGGCTACGGTGCAGCGCTTGATCCGAAGCTGCGCTTCAGCTCCACACCACCGCTACCGGAAGGCGAGATCGCCACGCTGCTCGCCACAGGCAGCACCACCGCAGGACTGAAAACGGCAGGCGAAAACGCCGCTGGTCGCGCAGCCTTTTTATTGATTCGCCAGGCCTATCGGGCGGTCTTCAAGAGCAAGTCGAACCCGGTGAGAAATGAAGACACCGTGGAGCCCAAGTTCAAGGTGCAGGAGCGCTCCGAGAATGGTGAACTCGGTGGCGTTACCGGCATTTATGAGTTCTCGCCGAAGATGAAAGTGGTGGGCAGCACAGACAAGGACGGTGGCTTCCGGGCCATGCTGCACTACTTGTTCCGCTTTCGGTAGAGGCGGCTCCGCGATTACTCGAACTTGCGGATCACGGCGGCTTTGCGCAGCGATTGAAGCCATGTGTCGAGGTCGTCTTTGGCTTCCTCCATCATGAGCGCTTTTTCGATGTCGGTACGCACTTTGTCGAGCGGGGTCACGGTGCCGAGCTTTTTGGTATCCACGTAGATGATGATGAAGGCAGCATCGTCGCTGATCACATCGCTGACGCCGCCATTCTTCACGGCGAAGGCTGCGTCGCCCATGAGGGGCTTCATGTCTTTGCGTTCCATCCAGCCCCATTCGCCGCCGTCTTGGGCCTTGCTGTCCTGGGAGTAGGTCTTGGCCATGGTGGCGAAATCATTGCCAGCGACGACCTTGGAGCGGATTTCTTCGGCAAGCTTCTTTTGGCTGGCGGGAGTGGCACCGACTTCAGTGGAAAATTTGGCGATGGAGATGGTGCTGAATTTGATCATGTCCTTGTCGCGATACTTGTCCTCGTGCTTGCGGTAGTAGTCCTCGACTTGCTTGGGCGTGGGTGGGGTTTGTTTGCCCGCATGGCGGCCACGCATGACTTGCACGACGATCATTTTCTCACGCAACTCGCGGAATTTTTTCATCGTCATGCCACTCTTGGCGAGTTCGATGACGAACTGGTCGCGATTCCCTTTGAACTGCTCGCGGACGAGGGTGTTGATGTCGTCATCGACGTACTGGGGCTTGATGGCACCCCCTGCTTTGGCGAATTCGGCGAGGATCAGTTCGCGGTCGATGAGGGAGTCCAGGGCCTTGGCTTCAGCCTCGGCCAGGGCTTTCTGGCCACCAGCGAGGTCATCACGATGGGTCATCATGATCATCTGCCGCTGCGCCTGGAGGGCGTCTAAATACTCGGATTTGACGATGACTTTGCCATTCACCACGGCGGCGATGCCGTTGCTGGCAGACTCGGCATGAGCGCTGCTGACGACGAGACTGCTGAGGAAACAAGCGACGATGGAGAGAGAGAGTCGGGGTGGGAACATAAGACAGAAAAACGAATGGCGCGGAGAGTAGGACGCCGGGCCGGAGTGTCAAACTGGGAAAGCCACCGCATGGCTCCGCTTGTCTGCCCGTATTCTTCACGAAATCCACAGCGAGGCTGAGTTTAGCGTTCGAGCTGCGCAATTACTGCCGGGGGAGGCTGAGGTGGTGCAGCGACTAATCAGTGCCTAGCTGTTGGCAATGCATACAGGTGCCGAAAAATTCCAGTTCGTGATACAGCCGCGTGTAGCCACTGCTCTGCGCGATCTCTTTTTCCAAGGCTTCCACGGGGCAGGCGATGTCGAGTCGCTGGATGCTGCCGCAGTCGCGGCAGATGAGGTAGTCGTTGTGCTCGCCGGGGAAGATCATGGTGAAATAGGCGGCGCGGTCATGCAGGCCTAGGCGGCGGATGATGCCATGTTTTTCGAGCTTCATCAGCAGCCGGTAAACGGTGGCGCGGTCAGCTTTGCTATCGAGCTGCTTGTGCCCGGCGACATCGGCGAGTGTCACGGGCTGGGGCGCGGCGATGAGTAGGCGCAGCACATCCTCCAGCGCGGCGGTGCGCCGCAGGCCGACTTCCTTCGCTCTGTCCAAGGCTTGGCAGAGCAGGCACTCGGGATCACGAGTGATGGCGGTGTGCTGGTGCTGATGAGTGGGGGCGTGTGGCATGGGCTAGACGATGACTGGCAGCTTGAACTCCTCGCGATAGGTCTCAGTAAGCATGGCATTCGCTTCGGCGGCGAACTCGCCCGTGAAGACTTCTTTCACTGGATCAAAGCTCAGCCAAGGGCCGACGGTGGCGGTTTCAACGCTCATGTCGATCTTGTTGGCGCGTAGGTTGGCCTCGAAGTCTTCGAGCGTGGCGAGGCCTTCCTTGTCGCCTTGCAGGCGCTCGCGGACTTCATTGCTGCCGAGCTTTTTGCCGAGGCGGAAGGAGATGTTGGCAAGATGTACGAGCGCGGCAGAGAGATGGCCTTGCAGGATGCTTTGGTTGTCGCTCACGAGCTTGCCTTGGCGGATGGCTTCGAGCCAGTTCTCAGTGTGGGCACCGCCATCGCGCAGGGGGAATTTTTTCACCATGTTGCCTTTGGCGTCGAAGGCCTTGCTCTCGGCGATGATGCCGCCTTCGCAGTGGATGATGTTGCCGATGCGGATGCCGGTATTCTTGAATGCGGGCTCGGTTTTCCAATCCATGTCATGGGCGGGCAAGCCACGGTTGTCGAAGAGCAGCGGCGGGCCTTTCTCGAAGCCGAAGAACGCGAGCTGATTGTTCGGCGTCTCGCCATCGTCGATGTAACCCCAGCGCGAGCCAAGGCTCATGGTGCGCAGCGGTAGCGCCATTTGTTGCAGCGCCCAGCGGGCCACGTCGAGCTGGTGCGGGCCTTGGTTGCCGATGTCGCCGTTGCCGTATTTCCACTGCCAATGCCAGTCGTAGTGCAAGCGGTAGCGACGCATGGGCTCGACCTCGCGCGGGCCGCACCAGAGGTTGTAATCCACATACTTGGCGACTTTTTGCGGGCCTTCTGTTTTGCCGATGCTCTCGCGGCTTTTGTAATTCAAGCCACGCGAGAGGGTGATTTTGCCCAGGTGGCCTTCATTGGCCCAGGCGACGGCTTCGGCCCAGCCGAGGTCGGAGCGGCGCTGCATCCCGTGGGTGATGATGAGCTGGGGGCGTGCGGCGGCAGCGGTGACGAGGGCGCGGCTTTCGAGGAGGTTGTGCGACACGGGCTTCTCCACATACACATGCTTGCCCGCAGCGATGGCGGTGAGGGCGATGAGCGTGTGCAGGTGATTGGGCGTGGCGATGATGACGGCGTCGATGTCCTTGTCCTCGCAGAGCTTACGATAGTCGGTGTAGGGCGTGGCGGTAGTGCCAGCTTTTTTGATGTCAGCGATGCTAGCAGCGAGCACCTTGCCATCGACATCGCAGACAGCGGCGATGCGCACGCCTCTGAGGCCGAGCAAGTCCTCGACATGGTGCGCACCCTTGCCATGCACGCCGATGACGGCGACGCGGATGTCATCGGCGGAGTGCTTGGGTTTGCAGGCGGTGGGCAGGACTGTGACAGCAGCAGAGCCGAAGATGAAGGTGCGGCGAGAGGTCATGGTTCAAAGATGATACGAAGGCTGAGGGCTGCGAGAGCGGGGACTTTAGCACGGATGAACACGAAGACTCACGAATGGGGGAATAGGAATGAGGGAAAGTGGGGCATAAAAATCCACTTGCCTCTACTTCGCAAACACCGCAAACGCGGCCTCATTCGCGGCTGCATTCACATCGCCCTTGGTGATGATGATGCGGTAGCGCTGGGTCATCGTGCTGCCTTTGGCGAGAAGGTGATTGCCCTTGGTCTTGTCGTCCGATTTCTCGAAGTCATGGATGCCAAAGGGATTCGCGGCGAAGAGGCCGTAGTCGCGTGCGTGCCAGTAGGTCGGGGCGCGGAAGTTGGTTGGGTGATCCAGCATGGTGATGGTCACTGCGTTGCCCTTGGGGTCGGGGCCGTGGAAGGCGACCCACTTCGCGCGTGTGCCCCAGGCTTTTTTGTCCGTCACACCTTCGCTGGTGAGGATGTGGCCCTGCGCACCCTCGCCCTTCATGCTGAGGCTGGGGCAGACGCGGATGGCCATGCTGCCTTCTTTCGTATCGGTGAAAGTCACATCGCCCGCGCTGGCGGTGAGCGCGAGGCTGAAGTCGATCTGCACTGCGCCCTCGGCCAGCGCGGTGATGGCGATGTGGCGTTCGTCATCCAGCACGGCATCGGCACCGGGCGGCACCCACTTTGCCTTTGCCACGAAGCTGCCCGTGCTGCCCTCGGCCTTCACTTCGCTGAAGCCGCTGTGGACGATGCTGCCGCTCTTCTCGCCATCGGCCCAGAAGTCGGTGCCATTGATACCGCCGTGGGTGAACCACAGGCCGCGATGATGCGGGTGCTCCTTCTCTTCGCTGCCATCGGCCTTGGGCCAGGGCCGGGCGAGATTCTCACCGCTAGGCCCGATCAAGGGATAAAGGAAGGGCCGCTGCTTGGCATGGGTGACGTATTCGCTGAAGAGCTTGCCATTGATGTCGATGCGCAAGCCCTTGTCCGTGGGCGTGAGCGCGATGGTTTGGCCAAAAGTAGCAGAGGTGAGTGCGATGAACGCGGTGATAAGTAGAGAGCGCATGGTGCTCGCGGATAGCGGACGAGGCTCGTAGAGGCAAGGGGGAAGATTGGCCCAAGAAGAAGCGCAACCCTGTGCAATGCGCCGCCCTGCGCCCACGTTATCCAGCGCCTCCTCCATTCGGACATTTGTCATTCCATCATGCGCTCACTCCTTCTCCTCGCCGCTTTCATCTCGCTGCACGCCAGCGCTGCCGACCGCCCCAACATCCTCTGGCTCACCTTCGAGGATAGCAGCCCACACCTCGGCTGCTACGGCGATGCCAATGCCAACACACCCAACCTCGACGCATTAGCGAAGCGCGGCCTGCGTTACACCCATGCTTGGTCGAATGCCCCCGTCTGCGCCCCCGCACGTACCACCATCATCGCCGGTCGCTACGCCCCTAGCAACGGAGCCGAGCACATGCGCAGCGAGGTGCCCATGCCCACGGGCCACAAGATGTATCCCGAGCTGCTGCGCGCCGCTGGCTACTACTGCACGAACAACAACAAGACCGACTACAACCTCACCTCGCCCAAGGGCTTGTGGGACGACACCAGCGCCAACGCCCACTACAGACGCCGCGCCGCAGGCCAGCCCTTCTTTGCCATCTTTAACGACACTAAATCCCACGAGAGCCAGATCCGCGCGCCTGGCCACACCTTGATCCACGACCCAGCGAAAGTCATCGTGCCGCCCTACATGCCGGACACGCCCGAGGTTCGCCACGACTGGGCGCAGCACTTTGACAACGTCACCAGCGTGGACACCAAGATCGGCAAAATGCTTGCCGAACTGGAAGCCGCAGGGCTCGCCGATGACACCATCGTCTTCAGCTATGCCGACCACGGCACCGGGATGCCACGCAGCAAACGCTGCCCGCTGAACTCCGGCTTGCAGGTGCCCTTCATCGTTCACTTCCCCGCCAAGTGGAAGCACCTTGCGCCCAAAGACTACACCGTCGGCGGCACCAGCGACCGCCTCATCGCCTTTGTCGATCTCGCTCAGACCGCGCTCAGCATCATCGGTGTCGAGTCCCCGGATTACATGCAAGGCCGCGCCTTCGCAGGCAAGTTTGAAGCCCCAGCACGCGAGTTCAACTTCGGCTTCCGTGGCCGCATGGACGAGCGTTACGACACCATCCGCAGCGCCACCGATGGGCGCTATGTCTATGTGCGCAACTTCACCCCACAGCAGCCCTGGGGCCAGCACGTCGCCTACATGTTCGATCAAGCCAGCACTCGCGTTTGGCATCAGATGTTCCTCGATGGCAAGCTCAACGAAGTGCAGTCCGCCTTCTGGAAACCCAAGGCCAGTGAGGAACTCTACGACCTCAGCAGCGACCCGTATGAAACCCTCAACCTCGCCGCTAAACCCGAGCACGCGGCCACTCGCGAGCGCTTCGCCAAGGCTCTGCACCAGCATATCGTCAACACGCGTGATCTTGGTTTCATCCCCGAGGGACTCCGCCTTGCGGAAGCCAAAGGCAAGTCGCCAGTCGATGCCTTCGCTGATGCGCCACTCGAAGAGATTCTCGCCGCCGCTGAACTCGCCACGGAGCGCACTGCGAATACCAATGCCCATGCAGCGCCCCAGCCCGCCATCCGTTACTGGGCTGCCACAGGCCCGCTCGTCCGAGGCTCCGAAGCCGTAACCGCAGCTCGCGAACCCTTGCTGGCAGCGCTCCAAGACTCCACTCCCAGCGTGCGCACTGCCGCTGCGGAAGCCCTTGGCACCTACGGCAGTGCAGCCGATCAAGCCGCCGCCATCGACGTGCTGCTCGCCAATGCCAACGCCAAGAACGGCAACGCCGCCATCGCCACCGAAGCTCTCAATGCCCTCGATCATCTCGGCAGCAAAGTCGCAGCAAAGAAAGACGCTCTCGCCGCGCTACCTCGGCAGGGCCCAACCAGCGATCCTGGCCGCATCCGCGAGTACCCCAGCCGTCTCCTAGAGCAACTCAGCACCAGCCTTGGTTTCCCCAATCCTCCCCAACCTGGGCAGGGCGACAAGAAGAAGCAACGCAAGGCAAAGCAATGACTTGCCTCGCCCTGTTTCATCGGCCACGGCGGCAGGTATGAATCTCTCCAATTCTTGGTTTCTCGCAGCGCTCGTTGGCATCATCGGTTGGTTTCATGTGAAGCTGGTGGCGGAGTTTTTAAACCTATCGCGCTTGAGCAAAGAGGTGCCCGAGGGGCTGCGCGATGCCGTGACGGAGGACGACCAAGTGCGTGCCGCAGAGTATGCCTCGGTGTCGGCCAAGTGGAGCATCTATGAGGATGCGGCGATGCTGGGTCTCACCATTGCTTTTTGGCTATCGGGTGGTTTCGCGTGGTTGGATCGCTGGACGGTTTCATTGGGCTATTCGCCCGTCGTTACAGGCTTGCTCCTGCTTGCAGTGCTGGTGGCCGTGCAGACACTGCTGTCGCTGCCCTTCGAGGTGAACAACACCTTCCGCGTCGAGGCCGAGTTTGGGTTTAACAAAACGACGCCGGGAACCTTCATCGTGGATCGGCTCAAGGGCTTGGCACTCACGGCCTTGCTGGGCTTGCCGCTGGGGGCGCTGGTGCTGTGGTTGTTTGAAACGCAGCCACTGGCCGCGCTGTATGGCTGGGTGGTGGTGACGCTGTTTGGCCTGCTGGTATCGTGGGCGGCCCCGCGCTTTTTGATGCCGCTGTTTATGAAGTTCACACCGCTTGAAGCAGGGCCGCTGCGCGATGCGATCCTGGCACTTGGCGAGCGCTTGCAGTTCCCTGTGCAGGAGATTTATCGGGTGGATGGCTCTCGGCGCAGTAGCAAGGCGAATGCCTTCTTCACCGGCTTTGGCAAGAGCAAGCGCATCGCCTTGTTCGACACCTTGCTCACGGGGCATTCGCAGGAGGAGATCGTGGCGGTGCTGGCACATGAGATCGGCCATGCAAAACTGAAGCATGTGCCGCAGCAGTTGGTGATGGGTTTGCTGCAATCGGCGCTGTTATTTGGGCTGTTGCACTTCGCCCTGCATGATGCGCGGTTGTTTGCAGCCTTCGGTGTGCAGCATCCTTCGTATGCGATGGGACTGGTGCTTTTCTCGATGGTCTATGGGCCGTGGAGCAACCTATGGGAGGTGCCGTTGCAGGGCATCACGCGCCGTCATGAGTTCGAGGCGGATGCCTTTGCCGCCGCAGCAGTCGGCAGCGGAGAAACACTGGCGAGTGGGCTGAAGCGGCTATCGAAGGATCACATGGCGCACCTCACGCCGCATCCCTTTTATGTCTGGCTGCACCACTCACACCCGCCTGTGCTGGAGCGGCTGCGAGCGCTGGGGCAGTGAAGTAAAACCTTGGTTGCCACTTCGCTAGCTTCTTGCCACTCTCTTGTGCCATGCCCTCTCTCCCACCCCTCCGCAGCACTCTCGATCTCGAACGCCTACTCGAGTTTGAATTCGTTCGAGCCACCGAAAATGCGGCGTTGAATTCTCGACATTGGTTAGGCCGAGGCGAAAAAGAGAAGGCTGACTATGCCGCGTGTGATGCGATTTACGGCGTCTTCGACCTTATCGACATCTGTGGTGAAGTCGTCATCGGCGAGGGTATCAAAGACAACGCGCCGGGTATCTTCGTGGGCGAGCATCTAGGCACCTGGCGGCAGGGCGCACCAAAGTTTAACATCGCGCTTGACCCCATCGACGGCACCACCAACATCGCCAAAGGAATGCCCAACAGCATCTCGGTGATGGCCGCTGCCCAAGTGCCACACGGTGGCACCAGCACGATGCTGAACATCCCCAGCTTCTACTCGCACAAGATCTCCTACGGCCCTGCGGTGGTCGATGCGATGACGGCAGGTGGCCCGCGCGACTTGCTCGATATGCCCGTGGCCGAGGTGCTCGCCTTCGTCGCCAAGGCGCTCGATAAAAACATCGACGACCTCGTCGTCATGACGATGGATCGACCACGGCACAAGGATCTTATCGCCGCCATTCGCGTCGCCGGGGCGAGCTTGCGAATGATCTCGGATGGCGACATCACGGCTGCCGTAGCCCCCTCGCTACCGGGCTCGGGCATCGACCTCTACATCGGTATGGGCGGCTCGCCCGAGGCTGTGCTCACCGCTGCCGCGCTGAAGTGCCTGGGCGGCGATATGCAGATACGCATGTGGTTTCAGGACGACGCGCACCGCGACGAGATCGCCAATCAAGTGCCCGCTGGCGACCTCACGCGCATCTTTATGAAGGACGACTTGGTCATCGGCGAGAGCGCTCTTTTTTGCGCCACTGGCATCACCGATAGCACGATGCTACCGGGGATAAAGGTGGTAGGCCATCGCGCCGAGACGCACTCCATTTTGATGCGTGCTCGCAGTGGCACCGTGCGGCATATACACGCCGTGCATCACTTGGATAAAAAGGTGATCAACCTGCGCTCGACTCGGTAGGGCGGGCACGTCGCCCCTCGCTTGCAGGCGGGCAGAACGTCGGGGGCACGCGCCTTACACGGCGTTTGTGCCTCAAGATTCTGCCGTGCGGGTGCCGTGATCGACTTTCTGGCCTCAAGATTCTGCCGTGCTAGCGTCGCACGGCGGCTGCGGGCCGTCCGATCCTGCCGTGCGGGCGTCGCACGGGGCTTTCACGAGGCTGGAGAGGGGCGCGCGACGCTCCCACCGTTCAAAATTGCGACAAATTCCAGCGGCGCGAGCCTCGCTCGCCCCGAGCGGGCCGCAGGATTCTCGATGACGACACCCCCGCGCCACGATCTGACGGCCCTTTTCCACTCCTCGGCACCCTGTAGCAGGGATCATAGCAGGTGATCAACCTGCGCTCGACTCGGTAGGGCGGGCTCGGCCCCGACTTACGGGCTGACGGTTTCGACGAACTTGAATGCGCCGCCTTTGACTTGCAGGATCACGGCGGACTTCACCGCATCGCGATTCGCGTCGATGGTCATCTTGCCTGTGACGGCGTCGAATTCTTTGGTCGCTGCGAGGGCATCGCGGAGCTTGGGGCCTTCGGTGGTGTTGGCCCGCTTGATGGCGTCGGCGAGGAACATCGCGGAGTCATAGCCCAGGGCGGCCATGGCATCGGGGACTTTGCCGTTGTAGCGCTTCTTGTAGGCCGCGACGAAAGCCGTGACCTTGGGCGAGGCAGCGTCAGAGGCGTAGTGGGTGGAGAAGAAGTGGCCTTCGACCGCGTCGCCGCCGATTTTCACCAGGGTGTCGCTCTCCCAGCCATCGCCGCCGAAGAGGGGGACATTGAGGCCGAGTTGCTTGGCCTGGATGCAGATGAGGGCGACATCGGTGTAGTAGCCGGGGATGAAGACGGCATCAGGCGCGGCAGATTTGATGGCGGTGAGCTGACCTTTGAAATCTTTGTCGCCACCATTAAAATCAAGCTCGGAGGCGATTTGACCACCCGCTTTGGTGAAGCCTTCTTTGAAAAACTTCGCGAGCCCTTTGCTGTAATCGCTCTTCACATCGGTGAAGACGGCAACCTTCTTGGCCTTCAGGGTGTTGGTGGCGAAGTTGGCCATCACCGTGCCTTGGAAGGGGTCGATAAAACATACGCGGAAGATGAAGTCGCCCGTCTCGGTGACCTTGGGATTGGTCGAGGCAGGCGAGATCATGGGGACTCCATTTTGTTGGCAGATGGGGGCCGCTTCGAGCGAACGGCTGGAGGCGACTTCGCCGAGAATGGCGATGACGCCGTCTTTGGAGATGAGCTTGTTGACGACGTTGGCGGGTTCGCCTGCCTTGGATTGGTCGTCCTCGGTCTTGAGTTCAAACTGTTTGCCGAGCACGCCACCCGCAGCATTGAGTTCCTCGATGGCAAGCTGGGTGCCCTCGTGTGAGGAGATGCCAAAGGTGGCTTCTTTGCCCGTGAGGGAAGCGAATTCACCGACGAGGATCGTATTGCCACCACCGCTACCGCCGCAGCCTGTGAGTAGGGACAGAAGAGTGCCAAGGGTGGCCAGCGAGAGGAGCTTTGAAGTTTGCATGGCCGCTAGAGTAGTCAGCCCCGCTTGTGCCGACAAGAAGCAATCGAGGCAAATTTGTCTGGGATTCCAGCGATTGGCTGCGGCTGCAAAGACGCAGGTGGGTTTTGGCTACTTGCCAACCTCGCTACGGCTTCGTTTCCATCATCGGCAGCAAGACCTTGTTCCCCAGCGGTGTAGCTCAAAGGCCTTCCACTCGATGAAACTCAAGCCCCTCCTCGCCACAGCACTCGCAGCCGCATTACTCAGTGGTGAATTTACCAGCGCTGCGGACACACCCGCACCACGCACGTTCAGCTTCACGGTCATGGAAATCCCCGACATCCAGCGTGGCGCGGGACTTGCCATCGTTATGCAGACGCCTTCTGGCAAGACATGGCTGTATGACACTGGCACAGCGCATCCAGAGCGACTGTCCTCCGATGGTTGGCTGGCGAAGTTCAACGCCGGGCGCGATGTCGTCGCCCCGTTGCTGAAGAAACAAGGCGTCACCGCCATCGACGGCATTTTCATCAGCCATGCGCACTATGATCACTTCGGTGGCCTGCTGTGGCTGAAGGATCACTTTGAAATCAAAAAGCTCATCGACTGCGGCTATGTTTTCCACAGCGACAACCCCGATGATTATCTAGGCACCAACAAAGAGGAACTCGATCACTACACTCGCGTGCGTGAGGAGTTCAAAGCTCGCGGAGCCCATCTGAAAGCCACGGCTGGCGACATCTTGCCCCTGGATCCCGATCTCAAAATAGAAGTCATCGCTCCACCCCAAGTTTTCTTCCCCGATCCCAAGGTGACGACGCGGCCAAAGAACGACACGCCCTCGCACTTCCTCGTGAACGCCAACTCACTCGCTTTGCGGATTCAGTTTGGCGACATCGTCTTTCTGCTTCCCGGCGACATTCAGACCGAGGACATCGAAGCCAGCCTGCTGCCCTTCGTGGATCATGCCAAGCTCAAGTGCCATATCCTGGTCGCCCCCGGCCACGGCATTCATCCCATCCCGCAGGCCTTCGCCGACGCCGCCCACCCCGAGGTGTCCATCGCCAGTGTTTTCCCTCGTTATGCACGCGGCCTGCGCTCCACGCCGACGCTGAAAGCACTTGGCGCACAAACCTACATCACCGGACTGAACGGCACCGTGCAGGTGCTCACCGATGGCAAAAGCTACCAAGTAAAATCTGAGCGCAACGACGAGCTGCCGAAGCCTGCCGCCAAGCCCGTTGATCCTGCGAAGCCCGCGCCGACTTCACGCATTCCTTGAGCCATTGAGTGCTCTAGTCTGCCCAGTGCCAGCCACTCCACTCGGGGAGGAGCTTGGAGTTTCCGGGACGCAAGCGGGCGAGCATCTGGAAGGCGCGGCACCAAGCTTGGTTGGCTTTACCATTTTGTAGCTTCCACTCCACATCTTCAGCGGAGAAAAGCTCTTGGTGTTCACGCACAAATTTCTTCAGATTACGGAACTGATAAAGCATTCCCGTGGGACTGAAGACACGCCATTCTTTAGCCGCAATGTGCTGATCGGTGGCGCGCAGCTTGGGGTTTTGCATCGCTGAGGCGAACCACTCGGCCTTCCGTTCGCGATGCAGGCGAAGGAGATTTTCCCGCACAAGCACGGATTTTTTCAATCCAGCAATGCGACGGCTTTCAAAAATTCCAGGGTTTTCCGCACGCCATTTCATCAAGCGAGATACGGGACTTGCTGGTAAAGAGGCAGGAGCTTCCGAGGGGTAAACCAAGGTGCCTGGAGTTGCTTCGAGGGTGGTGAGGGGTGAGTAGCCTGTAAACATAATGGATAGAGTTTGTTGCTTTAATTATCATAATTCTAATAAAATAGTCAAACGTGATTTTCATTTTTGCGCATATTTATACAGATATTATGAAAAACGCGACGGTGTCAGTGGGATTTATGCGATGGGGCGGGGTTGTGATGGCTGGTTTGGGTTGCGTCTTTGATGGCATTCTCATTATCAAAAATAGAGCTAACCCAAGCAAAATGGCGTGCAGACGTTCTGGGGCGCTGAGGACGCCGCGAGTAGGATTGTCCATCTAGCGCCTTGCCTATTGCCCTGACCGCACTTGTATCCCGCCCGCCATGCATCTCCCCAGCCGCCCCCGTCGCAATCGCAAGTCTCCTGGCATCCGCGATCTCGTCCGCGAGACGAGTCTTGCCCCTGGCCATCTTATTTACCCGCTCTTCATCCAAGAGGGCGGCAAGAATGAGCCCATCGCCTCCATGCCTGGCTGCCAGCGCTGGTGCCTCGATAATTTGGTCAAAGAAGCAGGTGAGGCCCACGCGCTCGGTATCCCTGCCGTGGTGCTTTTTCCCCGCATCCCTGAGGCACTAAAAACCCCACGCGCGGAAGAGTGTGCCAACCCCGAGGGGCTCGTGCCGCGAGCCATTCGCGCCCTAAAGGCAGCCCACCCGACGTTGACTGTCATCACCGATGTCGCCCTGGATCCCTATAACAGCGACGGCCACGATGGACTCGTGACAAGTGATGGTCGCATCGTCAATGACGAGACCGTGGAGGCACTCTGTGAGCAGGCGCTCTGCCATGCCGATGCCGGGGCCGATGTCGTCTCGCCCAGCGACATGATGGATGGCCGCATCGGCGCGATTCGCGAGGCGCTCGATGATGCTGACTACGCCGAGGTGTCCATCATTTCCTACTGCGCCAAGTACGCCAGCGCCTACTACGGCCCCTTTCGTGGTGCTCTCGATTCCGCGCCCAAAGCAGGCGACAAAAAAACCTACCAAATGGATCCCGCGAATGCCCGCGAAGCGTTGCGCGAGGCTGCCCTAGACGAAGCCGAAGGTGCCGATGTACTGATGGTAAAACCTGCTGGCCCCTACCTCGACATCATTGCCCACCTGCGTGCCGCGACCACGCTGCCCATTGCCGCCTATCAAGTCAGCGGCGAGTACCTCATGATCAAAGCCGCCTCCGCCGCAGGCTGGCTCGATGAGCGCAAGATCGTTATGGAGTCCCTCATCGGTATCAGGCGAGCTGGCGCAGATATGATCCTCACCTACTTCGCGAAGGATGTGGCCCGCGAGCTGGCGTAAACATCTTTGGCGTTTGCCTCCAAGCCTTCAACATACAGTGGTGGCTGTATGCCTCCGCTGCATCATAACCCCTTCGGCATCCAGGCCTCCAGCTTGCTCACCTGCTCCTTCGCGCCTGAGCTAACGGGGATGCCCCAAGCCTCAAAAAACGGCCCCAAATTCTTGCCCGTGATCTTCGAGTAGCGCACCAGAAACTGGTCGCGCTTCTCATCATCATTCGTTGGCGCTGGGCCATTCGCCGAGTCCGCGAAGCCATGCAAGTACTTGCGCCATGCATCCCAGCCAAAGCCGTCGATGAGCTGCGCGTAAGTTGTCAGTGCGAGGAAGGGGTCTTTCTTCCAGAGAGCGAACTTATCGCGCGATTTTTTGATCTCCTTCACATACTCTTTCTGCGCCTCCACCGTGATGCCGCCGTGGCCGATGTAGCGATCCTTGCCGAGCACCTGCTCATAGACATACAGCGCCAGCACGTTGTTGGTCACCTCGCCCGTGCCTTCAAAGGTGAAGTCACCGCGCTGGTGGTTGTGGCCCAGTTCATGGTAGTAGCCCCAGCCAGGAAATTTGATGCGGCTGAAAGTCACCATCTCATCTGACGCACTCGTCGGCACCATGATGGGATAGCCGCTGTGCATATAGCCCGCGCTGATCTGCACATCGGCGACGATGCGCTCGGGTCGTTTGCGTTCGGTGGCTTGGTTGGCGATGTCGTCCTGCGCTTCGACGACCTTCTTCCAGAACTCCATGAGCGCGGTGGGATTCGTTACTTTTTTGGCATTCTCGGTAGGACAGCAGAGGATCACTTTATCACAAACAAACTCGGCCCAAGGCGCAGCCCGCTTCTTCAACTCAGCGTTCCACTTGGCATCATCATCTTTGCCCAAGACAAACAACGGAGCCTCTACTGCGCCTGCAATGCTAGTGCTGAAACCCTCGCTACCAGCAGCCTTGCCAGGCACTTCGATGAAGATCAAGCCACCGAAAGCACTCGCGGTTTTCAGTTCCGCTACATCGAGCGGCACCGAGCGCGAAATGTCTGGCGCACGGCTCCAGGTTTCCAAATGATAGAGCGTGTCCGTGTGGCAACCGATGCGCACAGCGTAGCCTTTTTCCGCGACAGAGGTGGGCACTTTCACCGTGATTGTCTCGCCTGCATCGGCCCACAGCCCAGTGCTTGTCCAACCGGGCACATTGGGATCAATAGCAATGTCCTTTGTCACGCGTGGCGCATCCTTTGGTGCGAGCCCAGGGAAGGCCACAGCGGCTGGATGAGCCGCAACGGTGGCACCCGCCGCGAGCTTCAGTACGCGTGTTTCCATGCCGAGTCGGATGCGTTGCGAGGAGTTTTTATCCTGCGTCAGCGGAGTTTGTGGCGTGGGCACGCCAGCGCTGCCTTCTCCCAGTGCGGCCATCACGGCAGCTTGCAGTGAGTTGCGTCCGGGAGGCTGAGCCGCGAGTGCGATTTGGATGGCGTTCGCGCCTTGATTCAGCTCATCGGCAGCGAGCGCCGCACCGCCTGCGCTCTGCTTGCGGATCGCGGCGATAGCCTCGAAGGCATTCATCATCTTGGGCAATTCGATGCGGGCTGTGAACTCACGAAAGCCCGCGCTGCCAAACCCGCTGGCATCGGTGAAGGCGATGCCCATCGGCAGCATCGCCTTGTTTAGCCCGTGTGCCGCGCTCAGCGTTTTGCCGCCGCTGGTTTGCTCAAAGGCCCAGCCCGTCATGCCTGCAATAAAGCCGCCTCCGCCTTTGATGAACTCCATCACCGCCTCGCCTTCCTCGTCGGAAGTGATGCCCTGAGCGTTGACGATGACCACGTCGTAGTCATTGAGCGTCTTCTTCACCAGCTCACCCTTTAGTTTCTCTGCACGAAAGCCTTTGCCCTTCAAAAACTCAGCCAAGCCCGCGTTGCTGGCCCCCACGCTAGGCTTGTCTTTGTTGCCCACCCAGCGCACGGCATTGATGAGCAGTGTGCCCGCACCACCATTGCCCATGCTTGCGCCGTCGATGTAGGCATTCTGGCCAAACACCATTGCGCGGCCTTTGGCATAGGCCGCAGCGGCTGCGAGTGCCAGCTCAGTCTTGCCGCCATCGGCAGCGGCGATTACCGGAAAGGCAAGATTTCCCCAGATCGCGACTGGCCCCGGCGAGCCGAGCTTGGGCACGGTGGTGATGTCGGCGAGCAGCTTGGCACGCTCCGCCGCCTGCCAGTTGGTGGGGGCTTGAGCGACAGAACATGTCGTCGTAGCGACCAGAGACAGGAGGACGAGTGGTTGGAGCTTCATGGTTGGATTTAGCGGTAGATGACGACGAGAAAAACGATGGCTTCTCGCTTGCCCGTATTGACGATTTCATGCTTCACATCGGCGCGATAGGTGGCGGAGTCGCCCTTGCCCAAGTCTTCGTGCGAGTGGCCTGAATCAAGGCTCACGCTGCCCTCCTCCACGGTGAGGAATTCGCGCGTGCCATCGACATGCGGCTTGCTGCGCAATGCCCCACCTACGGGCAATCGAAGCTCATAAAACTCCACATCCTTCTCCAGGTTCAGCGGCGATAGCGTGCGGATTTGGCAGAACTTGTCGGCACGGTAAATCTGCGACTTGTCGGTGGCTCGAATGGTCTGGATCGACGAGGCCGAGTCGGCGCTCTCGATGATCTCCTGCAAGCCCATGCCGAAGGCCCGTGCGATGCGATAAGTCACGCTCAGCGTGGGGTTTGCTCGCTCGCGCTCGATCTCGCTCAGCATCGAGCGGCTGACCCCGCTGGCCGCTGCCAGCTCCTCCAGCGACCAGCCACGATCCGCACGCAGCTTCTTCACGCGCTTGCCGAGGTTCTCGTTGATGGACTCGACTTCAGCGGTGGCGGCAGTGGTGCTGCTTTTGATTCGCGATGATTTTTTAGCTGGCATGGCTTCGTCAATATCTTGGACGAAACATCCTGTAAAGTAGAAATTAGCATTTGCCAATGTGTTGGATTTATGTCCAAGATACCGGAACATGACGCTCCCCACTCTCCTCGAACACTTCGGCATCGCGGTCGCTGCGATCTCGGGTGTGCTGGCGGCACGCGGCAAGCAACTTGATCTCTTCGGCGTGCTGGTGCTTGCCCTAGTGACGGCTTTTGGCGGCGGCTCGCTGCGCGACATGCTCATCGGCAACGGCCCGGTGGCTTGGCTGAGATCCCCTGAGTTTTTTTCCACGGCCTGGGTGACAGCGGTGTTCGCCTTCTTCGTCTGCCGCTGGTGGGAACCGCCTGCCATGCTGCTGCAAGTGGCCGATGCGCTGGCGCTCGGCTTCTTCTCCGTGGTGGGTACGCGCAAGGGACTGTCGTTCCATTTCGTGCCAGCGGTGGCGATCACCTTGGGCATCATCACGGGCGTCGCAGGCGGCATCATTCGCGATACGCTCACCAGTCGCGTGCCGCTGGTGTTCCGCCAAGACACTTACTTTTATGCAACCGCGGCGCTGTTCGGCGGTGGCGTGTATTGCCTGCTGCGAAGCCGCACGGGCGAGGACATCGCGACGTGGATCGCGGTGGCCTGTGCGATCACCTTGCGCCTCGGCGCGATTCGTTATCGCCTATCACTGCCTGCCTTCGAGACTCGCGACAGTCTATAACTTCAAACCCAACTCGACCTTCAAAATGAAAGCACTCGTCAAAGCCAAATCCGAACGCGGCCTGTGGTTGCAAGACGTTCCTGAACCCACCGTGGGCATCAATGATGTCCTCATCAAAGTCCGCAAAACCGGCATCTGCGGCACCGACCTGCACATCTACAAATGGGACGCCTGGGCGCAGAAGACCATCCCGGTGCCGATGGTCGTGGGACATGAATTTGTGGGCGAAGTGGTGAGCGTCGGCTCCAACGTGAATGACTTCCACCCTGGCGAGATCGTCAGCGCGGAAGGCCATGTGGTGTGCGGTCGCTGCCGCAACTGCCTCGCGGGCCGACGCCATCTTTGCAAAGACACCGTGGGCATTGGCGTGAACCGTACGGGTGCGTTCGCCGAGTTCATCAGCGTGCCGATGACGAATGTCTGGCATCATCGCGACGGTGTGGATGAGGAAGTCGCCAGCATCTTCGATCCCTTCGGCAATGCGGTGCATACCGCGCTGGCCTTCGAGTGTCTCGGCGAGGATGTGTTGATCACGGGCGCAGGCCCAATTGGCATCATGGCGATCCCAGTGGTGAAGCACGCGGGCGCTCGGCATGTCGTGATCACCGATGTGAATGAGTATCGCCTCGACCTAGCCCGCACCATGGGCGCGACGCGTGCGGTGAATGTGCAGCACGAGAAGCTCGAAGACGTGCAGAAGCAGCTCGGCATGAAGGAAGGCTTCGACGTTGGCCTGGAGATGAGCGGCAACCCCAGCGCCTTCCGCAGCCTGATCGATAACTTGTGCCACGGCGGCAAGATCGCCATGCTCGGCATCCCCAGCGAGCCCATGCCCATCGACTGGAACAAGGTCATCTTCAACATGCTCACCATCAAAGGCATCTACGGCCGCGAGATGTATGAAACCTGGTATCAGATGAGCGTGATGCTGGAGTGCGGCGTGCAGATCAAACCCGTGATCACCCATCGCTTCCCCTTCACCGAGTTCGAGCAGGGCTTTGCTGCGATGGAGTCGGGCAACTGCGGCAAGGTGGTGCTCGATTGGGCAATTGAATCATGAGACTGTTTCGAATCATTACTTGGCTGCTGTTTATCTCTGGCATGGGTCTCGAGGTCTTCACCGAGAACATCAGCAGCACGATCGCCAAATTTTTCACCCTCTTCAATCTCCACCGCAGGCTTTCCACTAGACCGTGCGTAACTTTGCACTGCTATCGCTGCGTTTTGCGACTTGAAAACTTCTCATGCATACACCCCTCCACGGCCTTGTCGCCGCTACCCACACTCCGTTTCACACCGATGGCTCGGTGAATCTCGACATGGTCGAGAAACAAGCGGCGCACATGATTCATAACAGCATCGGCACCGTCTTCATCAATGGCAGTACGGCGGAGAGTAGCTCGCTCACCTTGAATGAACGGCTGGCACTCGCGGATCGCTGGTTCGAGGTCGTGCGCGGTGCTCCGCTGCGGATCGTCGTGCATGTCGGCTCCAACTGTGTCGAGGACTCGAAGGCTCTCGCGGCCCATGCGCAGAAACTCGGTGCATCTGCGATCAGCGCGTTATCGCCTTCATATTTCAAGCCGCGCTCGCTTGATGTCTTGATCGCCACGATGGCGCAGATTGCCGCTACTGCGCCGCAGACGCCTTTCTATTACTACGACATCCCGGTGCTGACGGGCGTGAACATGTCGATGCCCGACTTCCTGGCGCAGGCTCCTGCGCACATCCCGTCTTTGGTGGGATTGAAATTCACCAATCCCGATCTCATGGCCTATCAGTTCTGTCTGCGTGTCGATGGCGAGAAATGGGATCTGCCGTGGGGCGTGGACGAGCACATGCTTGGCGCACTGGCGATGGGGGCGAAGGGCGCGGTGGGCAGTGGATTCAATTTCGCCGCGCCGATCTATAACCGCCTCACCGCCGCCTACGATCGCGGCGACATGGCGGCGGCACGCGAGGAACAGTTTCGTGGTGTGCGCTTGATCCAGCTTTTCGCCAGTATCGGCTACATGGGCGCGGCGAAGGCGGCGATGAAAATGCTCGGCGTGGATGTCGGCCCCGCACGTCTGCCGAATGCAAGCCTGACGCCGGAGCAAACGAAGAAGCTGCAAGGCGATCTCGATGCGATGGGTTTCTTTGACTGGGTTCGCTGAGCATCACACACGATGAAAATACTCCTCTTCACCCTCCTCGCCGCCGCCTCTTTGGCTGCGCAAGAACCCGAGTTCTTCGATGTCTTCACCCCCGGCAGCGATGGTTATCCCGCCATCCGTATTCCATCATTCGTGGTCACCACAAAGGGCAGCGTGCTCGCTTTTGCCGAGGCGCGTAAAACACTCGGCGATCAATCCGAGAACGACATCGTGACGAAGCGTAGCACCGATGGCGGCGCTACGTGGAGCGCGTTGAAGCTCATCCATGATGATGGCGCGAATTCACTGAACAACCCCACTGCTGTCGTCGAGCAGCAGAGCGGGCGCGTCTTCCTGATGTATCAGCGCATCCCTGGAAACCTGAAAGAGCACAGCAAGGAGACTGCCGTCGGATTGAATGGAGAGAACATCTATCGCAACCTCCTCGTGTGGTCGGATGATGATGGCGTGACGTGGAGCCAGCCGCTCGATGTCACGACGACGACGAAGCGCCCTGACCGTGCGACCACGATTTGCAGTGGCCCTGGCATCGGTATCCAACTCACGCGTGGCCCGCACAAGGGACGACTTATCATTCCCTTCAACGAAGGGCCGTTCTGGCTGTGGCAAAACTTTGCCGTGTTCAGCGATGACGCGGGCAAGTCGTGGAAGACGGGTGTGGACGCGCCCGGTGCCCTCGTGCCGGATGCAAAGATCGGCCAGCGCAGTCAGGTCAATGAAGTGCAGATGGTCGAGACGAGCGATGGCAGCGTGCGTCTCGACAGCCGTCAGTTTGCGGGTGCTAAGGTGCGTAAAACAGCCATCAGTCGCGATGGCGGTGTGACGTGGACAAATGTGAGCGACATCACCGACATCCGCGATCCGAGCTGCATGGCGGGCGTGCTACGTTACTCTTTCGATGATGGCAGCGGCATGGGCAAAGTCATCCACACTGGCCCTGACAGTACGAAGCGGGATCACGGCACTGTTTATCTCAGCCTCGACGACGGCGCGACCTTTCCGATCAAGCGCGAGCTGTATGCCGGGAGCTTCGCTTACAGTGTGCCCACGCGCCTTGCTGATGGCCGTGTCGGTGTGTTGTTCGAGGCGGATAATCACAAGCGCATCGCCTTTGCTCGCTTCCCTATCGCATGGCTCACGCGCGATGTGAATTTTGCCATTACACCCGAGTCGCGCCCCGAGCGCGCGGGCAAGTTTGGCGGATGGCTCGCGCGTCATGAGCGCAAACTCGAAGACGTGAAACAAGGCGCGGACATCGTCTTCCTCGGCGACTCCATCACGCAAGGCTGGGAAGGCGCAGGCAAAGAGGTGTGGCGCGAGCACTTCTCCACGAAGCGTGCGCTCAATCTCGGCTTCGGCGGTGATTCCACCCAGCACATCCTCTGGCGGCTCGATCATGGCGAGTTCGACGGCTTGAATCCGAAGGTCGTCGTCCTGCTCATCGGCACCAACAACGCCCGCCACAGCGAGTCCACGCCGCTACAAATCGCTGAAGGTATCCGCACCGTTATCGAAGCCATCCACGCGAAAGCCCCGAGCGCACGAGTGTTGCTCCACGCCATCTTTCCGCGCGGCCCCGATGCGAATGATCTGCCTCGCAAACGCTGCATAGAGATCAACAAGCTTCTGCCCGCGCTGGCCGATGGCAAGCGCGTTCACTTCATCGACATCAACTCAATGCTCATCAATCCCGATGGCACGATCAGCAAGGCTATCATGCCCGACCTCCTGCACCTCAGCGCACAGGGCTATGGCATTTGGGCCGAGGCCATTGGAACGAAGATCGAGCAACTGCTCGTCACACCATGACGGACTACGCCACGATCTATCGCGACACCTTGCTCAATGACGTGATGCCATTCTGGCTTCGCCACGGCATGGATCGCGAGCATGGCGGCATCATGACTTGTCTGGATCGCGATGGCAGCCTCATCGACACCGACAAGAGTGTGTGGTTCCAAGGTCGCGCTGGGTGGATGTTTTCAACACTCTACAACACAGTGGAGAAGCGCGTGGAGTGGCTCGATGCCGCACGGAGTTGTGTGGAGTTCAGCCGTCGGCACTGCTTCGCACCCGATGGAAAGATGTATTTCAGCGTCACTCGCGAAGGCGCACCGCTGCGGATGCGGCGCTATGTTTTCAGCGAAGCCTTTGCTGCGATCTCGTATGCGGCGTTCGCGAAAGCGACAGGTGATAGTCGCGCCGCAGACGATGCGGTGAAGTGCTTCGAGACCTACCTGCATCACAGCTTCACACCCGGCGTGATGCCAGCGAAGACCGAGCGTCCGATGAAAGGCATCGCAGCGCACATGATCGCCATCGTTACCGCGCAGGAGCTTCGTAAGAACCTCGGCGACATCACGATCCGTGGCCGTACTTGCAGCGAGTGGATTGATGCCAGCATCGCCGAGATCGAGCGCGACTTCTTCAAATCTGACCTCGGCGCGTTGTTGGAGTGTGTGGGGCTGAACGGCGAAATCATCGACCATCACGAAGGCCGCACACTGAATCCCGGCCACGCCATCGAGTGCGCGTGGTTCATCCTGCACGAAGGACGTCATCGCGGGGATCAGCGCTTGATCAGACTCGGCACGCAGATACTCGACTGCATGTGGCAGCGTGGTTGGGATGCCGAGCACGGCGGCTTGCTCTACTTCACTGATCTCTACGGCAAGCCCGTGCAGGAGTATTGGCACGACATGAAGTTCTGGTGGCCTCACAACGAAGCCATCATCGCAACGCTGCTTGCATGGAAGCTGACTGGTGAGGCGCGCTATGCGGACATGCACCGCCAAGTGCATGACTGGAGCTTCCAGCACTTCCCTGATCCCGAGCACGGCGAGTGGTATGGCTACCTGCATCGCGATGGCCGCGTCTCATCAACCGCGAAGGGCACGATGTATAAAGGCCCGTTTCATCTACCGAGGATGCTTTGGTACTGCTCGCGAGAGCTTGATCCCGGCTTCAAATTGAAATCCCAAACGCCCTCATAATTTCGCCATGCACCCACTCACCTCACCCTCCAACCTCATGACTCGACTCCTACTTCTCTCCTGTTCATTTATCACGCTGCTCGCTCGCGCTGAGCTGCTCGTCCCTGCTGCCACGGCTTACCTTGATCCCCGTCCTGATGGGGCAAGCGTGAGCAAGGAGCATGACATCACGGGCTGGCATGACCAAGATTTGAGCGTGGTGTGGTTTGGCGCATTGAAGGCGACTGGAAAGCTGATCGCTTCGGTGAAGGTTAACCTTGCGAAGGGCAAGGAATCCACGCTGCGACTCTCCATTGGCGATGAGCAACACACAGCACAGGTCAGCAATGGCGTCGCTGTTTTTGGTAGCTATGAGATCAAGCAGACGGCCTACACACGCATCTCATTGACCTCGCTGAACGGCAGCGAAGATGCGGGCAATATCGAAGCGCTGGTACTCGATGGAGCAGCCATTAAAGATGCGCACTTCAACCTGGATGCGCGGCGCAATGCGGCCTCGGTGCATCTCGCATTTCCACAGCCCAAGGATGTGAATATAGCGATGTTTTACAACGAAGTGACCGCCGTCGAAGACCCCGTAGCGACCTTCTACATGGCGTGTGGGTTCTCGCGCGGCTACTTTGGGATGCAGGTCAACTCAGCCACCGAGCGGCGCATTATTTTCTCCATCTGGGATAGCGGTGCAGGGCAGGGTGCCAAGGATCGCGCAGGCGTGGCCGCAGACGATCAAACGCAGCTCGTGGCGAAGGGCGAAGGCGTGGAGGCAAGCGTCTTCGGCAACGAAGGCACGGGTGGACATTCGCATTTGGTCTATCCATGGAAGACGGGCGAGGCGCAGAAGTTTGTCGTGGCGGTGAAGCCCGATGGCACGCATACCCTTTACAGCGGCTACTGGTTCCATCCCGATGAAAAAGCATGGAAGCTCATCGCTAGCTTCCGTGCGCCAAAGGATGGCAAGTGGTTGCGTAGCTTGCATTCGTTCAGCGAAAACTTTGGCGGCAGCAATGGGCATCTCCAGCGCAAAGCCTTGTATGGCCCGCAGTGGATCGCCACGGATAGCGGCAAGTGGATCGAGCTTACCGAGGCAAAATTTAGCCATGATGCGACGGGCAAAGCCAATCGCATGGATCGCTTCATGGGTGTCGAGGACGGTCACTTTTTCCTCTCGCACGGCGGCTTCATCGCGGGGTCCACGACCTTTGGTGAAGCCTTCACGCGGCCTGCCAGTAAAGAAGCGCCAACCCTGCATTTGCCCACGCCATGAATCCTTCCTTCACGCAACATCTCACCACTCAGCTCGACGCCATCCGCGCGGCTGGCACTTATAAGCGCGAGCGCACACTGACTACGCCGCAGGGTGCCATTGTGCGGGCGAATGGCGGTAGCCCCGTGCTCAACATGTGCGCGAACAATTACCTCGGTCTCGCCCAGCATTCAAAGGTGCGGCAGGCCGCGCATGAGGCGCTGGATCACTGGGGCTACGGTCTGGCCAGCGTGCGCTTCATCTGCGGCACGCAGAGCGTTCACAAGGAACTGGAAGCGAGCTTGAGCGACTTCCTCGGCACGGAGGACACCATCCTCTACGGCTCGTGCTTCGATGCGAATGGTGGCTTGTTCGAGACCTTGCTCGGGCCAGAGGATGCGATCATCAGCGATGAACTCAACCACGCGTCGATCATCGACGGCGTGCGCTTGTGCAAAGCCCAGCGCTACCGCTACAAGAACTGCAACATGGCCGATCTCGAAGCGCAACTTATCGAAGCCGAGGCCAAGGGCGCTCGCTTCAAGCTGATCGCGACGGACGGCGTATTCTCGATGGATGGCTTCATTGCGCCGTTGAAAGCGATCTGCGAACTCGCCGACCAATACAACGCGCTGGTCATGGTCGATGACTCGCATGCCGTCGGTTTCATGGGCAAGCAAGGGCGCGGCACGCATGAACACTGCGATGTCATGGGCCGCATCGACATCCTCACGGGCACGCTGGGCAAGGCGCTCGGCGGTGCCAGCGGTGGCTACACCAGCGGGCGCAAGGAGATCGTGGAGATGCTGCGCCAGCGCTCGCGGCCTTACTTGTTCAGCAACACTCTAGCACCCGTCATCGCGGGTGCGTCGCTGGAGGCCTTGAGCCTGCTCAAGCAAAGCACGACTCTGCGCGATAAGCTGGAGGCGAACACGCTCTGGTTCCGTCAAGCGATGACGGGCGCAGGTTTCAACATCTCATCCGGCGAGCATCCCATCGTGCCGATCATGCTGGGCGATGCGGCATTGGCCTCGAAGTTTGCAGACGCCATGCTGGAGCGCGGGGTCTATGTCATCGGCTTCAGCTATCCCGTGGTGCCACAGGGCAAGGCGCGCATTCGCACGCAGATCAGTGCGGCGCACACGCGGGAGGACTTGGAACGCGCGGTGAAGGCGTTCGTCGAAGTGAAGCATCAGCTTGGAGTGTGATCCCCCATGAGCCTTTCTGTTCTCGATCTCTACACTATTGGCATCGGCCCCAGCAGCTCGCATACCGTTGGGCCAATGCGTGCAGGCAACCGGTTCATCTCGCGTCTGGCGGAGGCCGGGCTGCTGGCGCAGACCGTGCGCGTGGAGGCTCATCTCTACGGGTCTTTGGCGCTCACCGGCAAAGGTCATGGCACGGATAAGGCGGTGCTGCTCGGTCTCGAAGGCGAGACGCCTGAAGCTGTGGATGTGGAGGCCGTGGCAGCAAAGATTGACGCGATTCGCACACAGCAACGATTGAAGTTGGGCGGCGGCCATGAGGTTCGGTTTCATGAGGCGAACGATCTCATCTTCCACCGCATGGAATCGCTGCCCGAGCATCCAAACGGCCTGCGCTTCATCGCACGAGGAGCCGACGGCGGCGAGCTGCTAAACTGCGTTTACTATTCGATTGGCGGCGGCTTTGTGGTGAATGAGGAAGCGGCTCGACGTGACGAACTGAAGGCCGATCTATGCCGCTTGCCGCATCCCTTCCGCTCCGGTGACGACCTGCTGTGTCTCGGACGTGAAACTGGCCTGAGCGTGAGCGAATTGACCCTGCGCAACGAATGCGCCTGGCGGCCCGAGGCGGAGACGCGAGCAGCGTTGCTCCGCATCTGGAGCGCGATGCAACGGTGTGTCGAGCGGGGCTGTCGCAGCGACGGCATCCTGCCTGGCGGCTTGAAGGTTCTTCGTCGCGCGCCCGGATTGTTCCGCGAACTCACGGCCAAACCGGAAGCCGCGTTGCACGATCCACTCTGTGCGCTCGACTGGGTGAGCCTGTGGGCGATGGCGGTGAATGAGGAGAACGCTGCCGGTGGCCGCGTTGTCACCGCGCCCACGAATGGCGCGGCTGGCATCCTGCCCGCCGTGCTGCATTACCTCGTGCGTGTGCAGCGTGTGACCGATGAGGACAAGCATGTGCGGTTCCTGCTGACGGCGGGCGCTCTTGGCATTCTCTACAAGCTCAACGCGTCCATCTCCGGCGCGGAAGTTGGTTGCCAGGGCGAGGTCGGCGTCGCGTGCTCGATGGCCGCCGGTGCGCTGTGCGAGGCGCTCGGCGGCACGGTGCCGCAAGTCGAGAACGCGGCGGAAATCGCCATGGAGCACAACCTTGGCCTTACCTGCGATCCCATCGGCGGACTGGTGCAGGTGCCATGCATCGAGCGCAATGCCATGGGCGCGGTCAAGGCCATTCATGCGGCGCGGCTCGCCTTGCGCGGCGACGGCACGCATCGCGTGTCCTTGGACAAGGTCATCGCCACCATGCGGCAGACCGGCGCGGACATGAGCACCAAATACAAGGAGACGTCTCGCGGCGGTCTCGCTGTGAATGTCACCGAATGTTAAACCCCTCGAAAGCCTGCATCGAAGTGAATCGCGAGATCGGACTCCAACGCACGTTTGCGCACCCCAGCATGACACGAAACACACTCTACCTCGTCGCAGCGCTGCTGCTGATCACGCATCACGCCGCACTGGCTGAAGCAGTCCGCCTCGCGCATGAACCGGCGTTGTCGCCCGATGGCTCCACGCTTGCGTTCGCTTGGTGCGGCGACATCTGGACGGTGCCTACCCAAGGCGGCACCGCGACGCGGCTCACGAATAACCCGGCAGTGGAATCGGGGCCAGCGTTCTCGCCGGACGGCATGCAACTCGCCTTCAACAGCGACCGCGAAGGCAGCAAGCAAGTCTATGTGATGCCCGCCACGGGTGGTGAGCCGAAGCAGATCACCTCGCACACGGATGGCTACGATGTGCGCGAGTGGATGCTTGATGGCAAAGGGCTGCTGGTGAGCATCGCACGCGACTTGTCGTGGATGCGCGAATCGCGGGCGACACGGCTCGCGGTGCTGAACGTGAACGAGCGACGCGCTGAGGATGTTCTGTTCGATGACTATGCTTCGGAAGGCTCCGTATCGGTGGATAGCAGGCGCGTGCTGTTCATGCGCGAGGGCTCGGAAGTCTGGTGGCGTCAGGGTTACAAGGGCTCGAGGGCCGGGCAGGTGTGGCTCTTCAATCGCGATGACGCGAGCTATAAACAAATCATCAGCGAGAGCACGGAGAGCCGCTGGCCGATGTGGAAGGCGGATGGCAAAGGCTTCTATTTCGTGTCGAATCGCGACGGCACATACAACCTGTGGGAGCATGACCTCGCGGCTAACAAGGACACGCAGCGCACCTCCTTCAAAGGTGACTCTGTGGTGTTCCCGGCGATCTCACGCGATGGCAAGACGGTCGTGTTTCGCGTGAAGTTCGATCTGTATCGCTGGCATCCCGGCGACAAGGAACCGGTGAAGATTGACATCGAAGCGGCCAGTGATCCGGCGAATGCAGACGTTGAACATCTGGTGCTGGAGAAGGCCGCCAGCATCGACTTCACGTCGGATGGTTTGCAGTTGGCCTTCATCTCTGGCGGCGATGTGTGGGTGATGGACACGGAGTTGAAGGAGCCTCGACAAGTCACGCATTCAGCGGAGGAGGAACGCAGCGTGGTGTTCGCGCCGGACGGGAAGTCGCTGCTGTTTGTGAGCGATGCCCAGGGGCAGACGGACATCTGGAAGGCGGTGCCGGAGAAGCCAGAGCAGTATTGGTGGGACAACGCTGGCTTCACGCTCACGCGCATCACCCATGATGCCGTAGTCGAGTCGCGCGTTGAGTTCACGCACGATGGCAGGCACATCGGATTCACGAAGGCGGAAGGGGATTTGTGGATCGCGGATGCGGACGGACAGAACGCGCGGCGGCTCATCGAGTCATGGGACATGCCGAGCTACCACTTCTCGCCGGACGGCACATGGATCGCCTATTCTCTAAGCGACGAGTGGTTCAATGCCGATGTGTGGGTCATGCCCGTTGATGGCTCGCGCCCCGCCTTCAATCTGTCGCGGCATCCCAACAACGACCAGCTCCCCGTGTGGTCGCCCGATGGCAAGATGATCGCCTGGACCGGCAAGCGTGAGTTCGATGAGGTGGACATCTTCTACGTCAACCTGCGCGCCGAAGACGATGAACGAACCAGGCGCGAGCGCACGATGGAGAAGGCGCGCGAGAAGATCAAAGACGCCGCGAAGGCCAGTGTGCTCAGCACCAAGGGCACGGCAGCTCCGCTTGCGAAGCCTGCGGAGAAGCCCGCCGAGCCGGTGAGGATCGATTTCGACGACATCCACGAGCGCATCCATCGCATCACGATTCCGAAGTCGCTGGAGAGCATGCTGGTGTGGTCGCCTGATTCCAAGAAGCTCGCGTTCCACGCGACCCTTGATGGCAAGCGTGCGACGTATGCTGTTGAGATTCCCGATGACTTAAAACCCAAGCAGCTTGCCGCAGCGACGGTGAGCGACGCGCAATGGGTGAAGCATGATGACCAGATCCTTGGGCTTAGCGAAGGCAAGCCAACCTCGCTTTCCGCCAAGACTGGCATCGGCAAGTTCCTCAGCTTCAAAGCCCCGCAAAGTGTGGCGCGTGCGGACAAGCAGCGCGCGGTCTTCGATCAATGCTGGCAGGTAATGCGCGATCGCTACTACGACGAGCGCCATGGTAATCGCGACTGGAATACGGTGCGCGCGAAGTATGCAGAGATGGCCGCCTCAGCTCAGGACATGAAGGGCGTGATGGAAGTGGTGTGGCTGATGCTCGGCGAGTTGAACGGCTCCCACCTTGGCTTCACGCTCGAAGCGAAAGCCACCACAGCGGGCGGGTGGCACGAAGAGACCGCGCATCTCGGCCTGCGCTTCGATCCCGCGTTTGCAGGCCCTGGCTGGCAGATCCGCGATGTGCTGCCCAAAGGCCCGGCGAGCCACAAGCTCAGCCGCATCGAAGCGGGCGAGATCATCATGAAGGTGGATGGTCGCGACGTGACACCAGCCATGGATGCCAGCGAAGTGCTCAATGGCCGCGCTGACCGCGACGTCATGCTGCATGTTAAATCCGCAACAGGTGCCGAACGCGATGTCATGTTGCGACCGATCAGCTACACCACCGCGCGCAAGCTGCTCTACGACAAGTGGATCGTGGACAACCGCAGCGCCGTGGACAAGGCGTCCAATGGCACGCTGGGCTACCTGCACATCAGCGCGATGAATGACGAGAGCTTCCAGAAGTTTCAGGAGGAGCTTTACGCCGCAGGCGCTGGCAAGGAGGGGCTGGTCATCGACGTGCGCGAGAACGGCGGAGGCTCCACTACCGATCATTTGCTCACCGCGCTCACGCAGCCGCAGCACGCCATCACGGTGCCGCGAGGCGGCAAGGCCGGCTACCCGCAGGATCGCATCGTGTATGCCATCTGGAGCAAGCCCATCGTCGTCATGTGCAATCAGAATAGCTACAGCAACGCGGAGATTTTCAGCCACTCGATCAAGACCTTGAAGCGTGGCAAGCTCGTCGGCGTGCCAACCGCTGGCGGCGTCATCAGTACCAGCTCCGCGAGCATTATGGATGTCGGCACGCTGCGCCTTCCATTCCGTGGCTGGTATGGCCTCAATGATGGCAAGGACATGGAACTCAACGGCGCGGTGCCCGACTTCATCGTGTGGCCGAAGCCAGGCGATTTGGCGAAGGGTGTGGATGCGCAGTTGGACAAAGCCGTCGAGGTGCTCAAGGGCGAGGTCGAGACCTGGAAGAAGCGTCCGCAGCCCAAGCTGATCAAGGCCAGCGAGCGGTAACTCACCACCATGGACATTCTCTCCGCCACACTGCTGCTGCTCACGATCATGGATCCGCTGGGGAACGTGGCGAACTTCATCAGCGGCCTGCGCCCAGTGCCACCGGAGCGGCGCTTGCGCGTGATCGCGCGGGAGCTGGTGTTCGCGCTGCTGATCCTGCTGGGCTTCCTGTTCTGCGGGCGCTGGCTGCTGGGGTTGCTGCACTTGAAGGAGGAGGCCTTGTTCATCAGCGGTGGCGTGGTGCTCTTTCTTATCGCGCTGAAGATGATCTTCCCGGATGTCCGACACGTCGCGGACGAAGCCACGACGGAGCCCTTCATCGTGCCGCTGGCCACGCCATTCATCGCGGGGCCGTCGGTGCTGGCGTCGCTGCTGGTGATGGTCAATTCACAGCCGGAGGCGATGGGCAAGTGGCTCGCCGCGTTGCTGATTTCATGGGGCATCACGGCAGCCGTGCTGCTGCTGTCACCGCTCATCGCCCGAGTGCTCAAGGAGCGCGGTGCCATGGCGGTGGAACGATTGATGGGGATGTTGCTGGTGATGATCTCCGTGCAGATGTTCCTCAACGGCCTCGAACATTACCTCAAACACTGACGCTGCAACCCCAGCTCCACAAGACATTCAACCTCCTGATCACCCATGAAATTCGCCCTCATCATTCTCGCGTTAGTCAGCTCGGTCTTTGCCGAAGACCTCTGCAAACAACCCTCGCCCGAAGACATGGCCAAAGCGGCGGGCGTGACCTTGCCGAAGTCGCCCTGGCATGTGGTGAACATCTGGTGGGACTTCGAGAAGCCCGTGGAGCACTTCACCTCGCTGGAGATGGATGTGACCATCGACCGTGATGTGCCCTCCGACTACAACCTGTATGTGTCGCCCTGCGGCATCGCCAAGATCAACGGCTTGCAGTTCTACGGCGGCCTGCAAACGAACGTCAATGGCTGGGCGAACAAGGAAAGCCGCGAGCGTGTGCATCCCGGTAAGGGCGCGATTTTTTCGCGTTGGTCGAGCGACAAGAAGACGCCCATCGGCCTTGATCATGTGCGCACGGCGGGGGCGGACTGCCTCGTGGAGAGCGCGGGTTATGAAGGCGAATTCGCCAGCGTGCGCAGACCCTTTGCATGGACAAAGGGCACCTACACTTACAGCATCACGAAGGGCGCGAGCGAGACGGTCAAAGGAGTGGATTGCACCTGGTTCGACTGTCGCGTGAAGGACTCGCAAGGGGCGGTGCAGGAGGTTGGCAGTCTGCGATTTGAAGGCACAGACTTTACGTTTTGGGAGAAGCACTCGGCCTTTTGCGAGGTGTATAGCACGACGAAAATCTCCAAGTCTGGCATCCCAAAAGTGAACATCACCTTTGGCTGGCCTCGGCTGAATGGATCGAAGGTCGCGCTGAAGAAAGCCTTCGCCTACTACCCGCATGACACTGGGCCTGCCGCGCCTGATTGCGCATGGGCGAAGGCTGAGGGTGAGAACTGCGCGGTGGAGATTGGGCCGATCTTCAAGCGCGATGAGGCGAAGCGGCGGCATGAGCTGTTGCTCACACGATGAGTTTTGAGGTAGGAAGATTGGGGGTAGGAAAATTTTATGAAGGCTGCGCCACGATGCTAGACCATGGTACGGAAGGTGAGGTTGATCCTCGGCGACGTGATCTTCTTCGACTTGGGCAGACTGTGCAGCCAGTGGGTTTGCGTGGTGTCTTTCATGACCAACAGGCTGCCGTGTTCGAGCATGATGGAAGTGGCCTGATCGGTGCGCTTGTGCTTGAAGCAAAACTTCCGTTCCGCGCCGAAGCTAAGGGACGCGATGGTGGTGTTTTTGCCCAGGGACTTCTCATCATCGCTGTGCCACGCCATGCCTTCGTTGCCGTCATGGTAGAGATTGAGCAGGCAGGAATTGAAGGTCGATCCGGTGAGTTGCTCGACGATACTTTTGAGTGCCAGCAGTTCCGCATTCCAAGTGAGTGCTTGCTTCGTGGTGCCGGAGTAGGTGTAGGCGTAATCGGTGTCGCCATACCACGCGACCTTGCGCGCCGTGACGATATGCTTGCCGAAGATGATGGCCTCGTCGTTCTTCCACGGGACGCCGTGCAGCAAGGCCTCGAAGTATCGCTGAGCCTCATCGTGGCAGACGATGGGGCCGTGATAATTCACCGTGCCATCACAAGGCAGCAGGTTGGCAGTGGGGTCGGCGGCGAAGAGGTTCATTCAGTAGAGTAGGCAGGGAGCTTCAGCTCCCTTGCCTACTCTACATAACTTCGCGGCACCGATCTACTTGCGGGTGATGAAGGCCTTCGCAGCGGGGGATATGAAGACGGTGCGCACGGAGCCGTTGCGTAGTGTGGAGGTCATCAAGTTGTTAGCCAGCTATGGCTACATGGGCGCGGTGAAGGCAACCCTGAAGATACTCGGTGTCGATGTGAACCCTGCGCACCTGCCGAATGGCGCGTTGTTGGTCGAACAGGCGGGCAAGTTGCAGCGTGAACTGGAGGCGCTGGGCTTCTTTGATTGGGTGAAGTAGTCGATCCCTTATCTTGAGCCAATCCATCGGCAGCGCTGGATTCGCTGCTCACCGGCCTCAGGCTTCATTTCCATCATGATCTGCTCATGGCCCGGGAATGGCCAGGCCATTTCGATGAAGTTCGTGTGCATGGGCTTGACGGTGAGCGAGGTGTTGTGCTTTCGCGATCCGATCAATGCGCGGATGGGGTTGGAATTGTAACCTGATGCATAGAAAGCGGACAGCATGGCACCGGGTGTGACCCTACCTCGAGACGAGAGGAAATACTGTCCTGGTGTCGCCAGCCAGGAATAGAAAGCCCCTCGTCGCATGTTTTTCGAGAGCATTTGGTCATTGGCGTATATTTTAAAGTCCATGCCACCGCTGCTATCATTGAGTAATTCTTTGCGCCAGTAAATCAGCACCAAGCCCTTGTCTGCGGTGGGTTGCAAATGCCCCGCGCGTCTCATCTTGGCGTAGCTTAGTCCCGAGCAACTGCAGTGGGTGATAGCACAGAGAAGTACAACAAGAATGCGGGTGAGACAGGTCGAGTTCATGGAGATTGAGCCGATTAACGAAGTGTCTCATCTGTTCCCAGTATCGGTGGCGAGCACCACTGGAAAAAAAGCGCAATTTCTCCCGAGCCATCAATAGACGCCCCCTCCCACGGCTGATGTTGATCTGGAGTTTGCTACCAGGGAAGGTGAGGGGTTGGGTGGTGAACTCGCCGCCTTTCACCTCCGCCTGCAAGGAACAAGTGAGCACATGCAGCAGCACGAGCGAGCGGATGGTCGAGGCATTCATGGCTGCAAAGTCAGTGCGAACAAATCTGCCTTCTCCAGCTGCACCCGCAGCAGGTATTTGCCGGGGGGCAGCTCACTGAGATTTTTGTCCTTCCACGCTGCTGCGTGGGCAATGTCATCGGTCGTCAACTGCACCGCATCATCCTTGGTGAAGCCGCGCAGCCGATAGCCGTCTTCGTTCAGAATTTCGAGACGCACAGAGCCTTTGGAAGCATCCGCGTTGAGGGTGATGGCCTTCACGCCTGTGAGATCGAGAGCCTTGAGCGTGACCTGACCGATGTTCGGCGGCTGCTTCACTTTGGCGGTGGGCGCTTCGGGTTCGGAGCGAATGCTGGCGAAGCGATCCAGCGGCAATGTCACGAGACCGACACCGCTTTTCTGCTGATCGCCCGTGATGTCCGTGCCGCCGCCGATTGCGCCGCTGCTATACGCGCCGTAGTAGAAGCGCATCTCGTCATCGTGGACGATCATGTTGGCGTTGCTCACGATGGTGCCGCTGTCGAACTGCTGCCCTGGGCTGCGCGGGATGAAGAACGGTGCGCGAAACGGTCGCTCCCACTCGAAGCCATCGCGGCTCACCATCAACTCGATGTCCATCATTCCGTGGTCGGCGCGGTTCAAAATCTGGTTCACGCTGAAGTAACGCTCGCGATGGATAAAGACGGGCGAGGTGTGAAACTCCAGCGCACCATCCGCGTCGTCGGGTGCGCAGACGAGTTGCGGTGTTGTCCAGTGGAGGAAGTCTTTGCTCTCGCTGCGACCCATGCCGTGCTTCCAGGCCATGCCGCCGTCCGGGCCGCCGATCCACATCTTGCCGTAGATGACGAACGCCTGGTGCTTCGGATCATAGATCACATCCGCCGCATCAGAGAGTGTCATCGGCAGCAGCCCTTGCTGACGCATACGGCCACTGGTGAGCTTCGTCTCGCGGTAGGGATTTTCATCGACAAAGGGCGGCTGCACTTTCTTGCCGCCGTAGTGTGTGCGGTAGAACGGAGCGCCTGGCTCCTTGATCCAATGGATGCCATCGGGCGAAAATGCGACGTGCAATCCTGCCCAATACGCACCGCTGTCCTCTTTAGACCAATCATTGAAGGCCATCTTGTAGCGCTTAGCGGCGTCTTTTTCCTGAGTGTCCACGATGACCGAGTTGCAGTAGCGATCCCCCAGCACGCCGCTGCAGATGAGAACGATGTTGGTGTTCTTGTCACCGTTGAAATCGAAGAGGCCCAGATTCGGTTTGGTGAAGGTGATGCCGTCTGCTGACTCCGCGTAGCACACCACGCATTCGTGTGTTTTGAGCTGAGCGCGTTTGCCCGCGTAGGCCTGATACCAGAGCTGATATTTTCCCGTCTTCGCGTCGCGATGCACGCTAGTCCAGCCAATCGTCAGCTCCCACGGTTTATCCTCGGTGATGAGCGGATTCTTTGCGTGGCGCTGCGGCAGGTTCAAAAAACGTCGCGTGCCCGAGCGGTAGAGCACGTCGTGATCATCGACCATGAGGATGGTTCGCTCTGCGGCGTGGAGCCCTGTGCTCAAGAAAGCGAGGCTAAGACACAGAGTGTGAAGCTTAATGTTCATGGAAGGGAATTATTGAAGGGTGATGGCAAAGGCTTCGGCGTTGACGGGAAAAGCAGCAGCGCATGTTTCATGCGCTAGTTTTACAGCTTCCACTTCGCCTGACGCAGCACGGCGAGTTTGGGTTCCTTCATGCTTTCATACCAGACGGTGAGCAGGGTGCCGTTGGCGAGTTCGACGGTGCTGGGGTAGCCGAGATCGCCGCCTTTGCCATCGCCGGAGAGGATGATGGGCTCGCCCCAGGTCTTGCCGTTATCTTTGCTGATGCGTGCCTGATTGCCAAAGGGCGGGCGGCGGTGGCCGTAGGTCATGATGAGACGATCATCGCGTAGTTTGAGAAGATGTGAGGGCAGGCCGTAACAGATGGGACGCGGCTCGCTCCAGGTCTTGCCGCCATCGCTGGATTCGGTTTGCAGCGTCCAGCCTTTGTTGGCGTCGTTGTGATTGCGGATCTGCGCGATGAGCGTGCCATCGGCGGCTTCGACGGCGTGTAGCTCGTGGTAGCTTTTTTCCGCATCATCGCCCTTGCGCACGGGGATGTCGGCCAGCCATTGCCAGGTGAGGCCGTCGTCTTTGGATTCACACACGCCGACCTTGCGATCCGTCGTCCAGAGCTGCTTCCCGGCATACAGCAGGCGACCGTCCTTGAGCTGAATGGGGCCGTGCGGACTGTTGACGATGGTGGGCAGTTGTGGCGACCAGCTTTTGCCGCCGTCGGTGCTGCGGATGACCCACTGGCCGAGTTCAGCTTTGCGCTCATCGTCGTTGAGGCGTGCGTGCGCGGCTTTCCAGGCGTCGAGTTTTCCTTCAGCGATGAAGGGCGAGGGCTTGCCTGCGAGGTGCTCTTTGAAAAAAGGCTCGTAGGCCAGCGAGGTGAAGGTGGTGACGAGCAGTGTGCCCTTCGCCGTCTCTAGCACGCCGGAGTCGCGATCATCCGTGGCGCTGTCGAGCAGCACACGCGGCCAGCTCCACGTCTGGCCATCATCACGCGAGGTCATGGCATGGACTTGGCCGAAAGGGCAGACATGGGCATCACGTCCACCAGACCAGGTGACCCATAGCTCGCCATTCGTGCGCCGCGCCACGGTGGGCCAGCCATGATAAAATTCAGGCTGTTGGGAGATGACTTTGGTTTCGAGAATCGTGGCCGGATCGGCGGCGAGACAGGGCTGGAGCAGGGTGAGGATGACGATGAGGGGGCGCATGAAAGGAGAGTTAAGGTATGAAAATTGAGGGTATGAAAATTTTCAGCACGGCTGAATTGGAATGGGTTTAATCGGCGAAACGCAGGGCATAGAGGTCGGCGTCCTTCATCTTCACGCGGAGGCGGATGGTCTGGCCTTTCAGTGCGGCGACATCGAGCGTGTTGGCTTCAAACTCATCGCCGAAGAGTTCAGGCATGGTGGCGAGGACTTTGCCAGCATCGTCGAGCGCGTCGATCTGCACAGAGCCGACAGCGGAGGTGCTGTAGTTGAGCTGGAGCTTGCTG
>JANOAR010000064.1:0-27122 GCA_031411235.1 Verrucomicrobiota bacterium
AGCCGCCTGGGCCGCGACGCTGCAACGCACGCTGGAGTTGCGGCCCGACCACGTCTCGGCCTACAACCTGAACTACGAGGAGGACACGGCCTTCTTTGAAAAGCTGACGCGTGGCCAGTACCGCGAAGACCCGGAGCGCGACGCCGAGTTTTTCTACCTCGCTCTCGACACGCTGGAGGCTGCTGGCTTCGAGCATTACGAGATCTCGAACTACGCGACGCCGGGGCATCAGTCCTCGCACAATGAAGGCTATTGGATGGGCCGTGATTACCTGGGCCTAGGCCCCAGTGCCTTCTCCACCTATGCGGGCGAGCGTTGGCAAAATATCCCCGACACGCAGCGCTACATCGCCGCCATCCAGAGCGGCATCTTGCCGCAGCAAGACGCCGAGCAGATCACCCCAGACAAGCGCCATATCGAACGCATTGCCCTGGAGTTGCGCACGGCGCGGGGCGTGCCCATGGCGATGCTGGGCGCGGTGCCCGAGCGGACGCTCACGATGCTGTGCGAGGAGCACTTGATCCACCGCAGCGCGACTCATGTGCGCCTGACGCGTGAGGGCAAGATGCTCGCCGATTCCGTCGCGGCAGCCTTGCTGGAGTAACGCTGGGTTCATGGAAATAGGTTGATTTGAAGATTGCTCATCGCGGCTGCTTTCCACTAGTTTTGCTTTGTGCATCCCTCTTCTTCCGAACCCAATATCCGCCGTGTTGTGCTGGCTAGCTTCATCGGCACGACCATCGAGTGGTACGATTTTTTCTTGTATGGCACAGCGGCGGCGCTGGTTTTTAACAAGCTCTTTTTCCCCAACTTCGATGCCGTAGCAGGCACGGCGGCAGCTTTCGCAACCTATGCCGTGGGGTTCTTTGCCAGGCCGCTGGGTGGGATCGTGTTTGGCCACTATGGCGATAAGTTGGGGCGCAAGTCGATGCTCGTGACGACGCTGGTGCTGATGGGCATTGCGACGTTTGGCATTGGCCTGTTGCCTACCTATGAGCAGATCGGCGTGGCCGCTCCTATTTTGCTCGTGCTGCTGCGTTTTATCCAAGGCTTCGGCGTCGGCGGCGAGTGGGGCGGCGCGGTGCTCATGGCGGTGGAGCACGGGGGGAGCGAGCATCGTGGTTTTCGTGGTAGCTGGGTGCAGGCGGGCGTGCCTGTGGGTTTGCTGCTGGCGAATGGAGTGTTTCGACTGGTGTCCACGATGCCCGAGGCCAGCTTCCTTTCATGGGGGTGGCGCGTGCCCTTTTTGCTCGGCATCGTGCTGCTGGGTGTGGGCATGTTCATCCGGCTGAACTTGTTTGAGAGCCCCCTTTTTGAGAAGGCTAAAACACCCGAGGCCGACACCAGCCCACCGCTATTGATTTTGCTGCGCGAGCATCCGCGCCAAGTGCTCGTGGCCATGGGCGCACGCTTCGCTGAGAATGCCTTCTTCTATATCTTCACCATCCTCGCGCTGAGCTACGGGACGCAGCAGCTCAAGCTGAGCCAGGGCTCGCTTCTCACGGCGGTGATGCTCGGTTCGGCGGCTCAACTGGTGGCGATTCCCTTTTTTGGGCTGCTATCGGATAAGGTGGGCCGCCGCCCGGTGTATCTCGGCGGGGCGATTTTTCTTGGGCTGTTTGCCTTTCCCTTCTTCGCCATGTTAGCGTCTGGAAATACCTTCGTCATCAGCCTCGCCATCGTCATTGGGTTGATCGGCCATGCGGCGATGTTTGGCCCCCAGGCAGCCTTTTTTTCCGAACTCTTCGGCACACGAGTGCGATACAGCGGTGCCTCGCTCGGCTATCAATTGGCCTCACCCCTAGCGGGTGGCTTGGCACCGCTCATCGCCACCTCATTGCTCACCTGGAGCGCTGGCGAACCCTGGCCCGTGGCCTTGTATTTGATCGGGATGGCAGCCATCACCATCGTCTCCGTCTGGCTAGCCGCTGAGACGCATCGGCAGGCGCTGTAAAGAGCCAATGCGCCGTGAGTGGCTTGAGAACACGCTGGGTTATTTCCGGTTTCTTAGCCACACGACATGCGACAAAGCCGGGTGTCTGCTGGCGGAAAAGCAGGCAAAAAGATGGCTGCAAAACCCTGGCACTGATGGCATAGCCTCATCAAAACAACCCACGATGACCCATGAGTGAGGAATCCAGCACCAATCATCCCGAGTCGCAGCAACCCGCCGAACGTAGGAAGAGGGTGCGACGGCGCAGGCGGACGCACCAGCCGATGGCCGATGCTGGCAACGAAGGCAGCCCCTCCTCTGGCTTGCCCTGGCTGGGGGGCATCCTGCTGATCTGGGTCGTGCTGAGTGTGACGACGGTGCTACTGATGAAACGCTGTGTGCCTGTGGAGGATGAGGATGAAGGCGCGTCTCCGACAGAGGTGATGTCGCGAGGTGACATCGAGCGTGTGCGCAACGTGCATAAGCAAGCCATAAGGCAAGAGTGAAGCTGCCTCAGTGCATGTGTGAAACAGATGTACTTTCCCTTTGCATTGCTTGGGATCACCTGCACTGTCGCACCTCTCGTTTCGGGGCGTAGCTTAGCCTGGTAGAGCGCCTGGTTTGGGACCAGGAGGTCGTGAGTTCGAATCTCGCCGCCCCGACCACCTTCATCAATAATGAAGGATAAAAGATGAAGGATGAATTCATCCGGCCTTGAATGGCCACAACGACTCTTGGCAGCGCCAGGAGTCGCCAGCGATGCCGCTTCTGGCTTCCTCATCCACCCCTTTCCTCCATCCATGTCTGCTCTTCACGTCTCGGTTCTGAATGCCTTCAAACAAATGGGCTGGGAGTACCATAGTGTGCCCGGCATGGAGGTGGTGGAGAGCCGCTTCGAGGCCCATCACACGAAGGTCTTTTTGCATGTGCAATCCCACGCCGAAGCGGGTGTGGTGAGTGTGGTGGCGAACGCCTCGCACACCGTTCCCACAAGCCATTTACGCTCGGCTTGCGAGCTGCTGATGCGGACGAATAAAGAGCTGAACTTGGGCAACTTTGAAGTCGATTGGGACAGCGGTCAGGTGATGTTCCGTGTGTCCAATGTGTTCGCCAAAATGCGCGTCGATGAGCGGGTGATCGCGAGCATGGTTCACTCAGCCGTCGCGGAGATGGATCGGCTGACGCCGTTTTTGCACGAGGTCTGCCGTCGCACGCCAGCCGAACTGGTGCTGCTGAGTATCCCCGAGCTGATTGCGCGGGAGGACTTGCTGCCTATCGCTGGAGAAGAAAGGGTTGATGGTTGATCGTTGATGGTGGATGGCCTGATCAATTTTTACCATCTGCCATGCTCGACCGCTTTTTACAGCCTTCTTTCGATGCCTTCGTTGCTCTCGCTGGGCAGGGCAATCTCGTGCCAGTGACGGCTGAACTGGCGGCAGATTATGAGACGCCGCTGTCGGCTTTTCAGAAGATACACGATGGCCGCTGCGGCTTCTTGTTTGAGTCGGCGGAGATGACGTCGGCTTCGGGCCGCTACTCATTGCTGGGCAGTGAGCCGAGGCTGGTCTTCACCGCTCGTAGCAAAGAGATCACCGTGGATGAACGCGGTGCCTCACGCACCTACACGGCGGGCGGCGATCCGCTCGCGGAACTGGAGGCGGTGATGAAGCCCTTCACCCTCGCGGGGGGAACGCGTTCGAGTGTGTTCACCGGAGGTGCGGTGGGTTACTTGGCCTATGACATGGTGCGCTTTTTTGAGCCCACGTTGTCCCCGCCGCCGCCCGATGTGCTGGGATTGCCAGACATGGTTTTTTTCATCACTGACACGGTGCTCATCTTTGACCACAAGCATCGCAAGCTCTCCGTCGTGGCGAATGTGGTGGTGGACGATTTCGCCACCAAAGAAGAGGCCTATGCCTGGGCGAAGGGCCGCATCCAGCGCGTCATGGATCTGCTTTCCAAACCACTCGCGGTGAAGCCCTTGCAGGCCTTCCCGTCCTCGGGCAGCGGCCTAGCTCCGCCGCAGCGGCAGAGCAATACGACCCAGGAGGAGTACGAAAACATGGTGCGCGAGGGGAAGGAATACATCGCGGCAGGCGATGTGTTTCAGTTCGTGCCCTCGCAGCGATTCGCTGCTGATTATGCGGGCAGTCCCGTGGATCTGTATCGAGCGCTGCGGCATGTGAATCCCTCGCCCTACATGTTCATCATGCAGTTCCCACAAAGCTTTTCTTTGGTCGGTAGTTCGCCCGAAGTGCATGTGAAGTGCATCAATGACCGCATCGAAATACGGCCCATCGCAGGCACTCGCTGGAGGGGCAAGACACAGGCCGAAGACGACGCCCTAGCGGCGGAACTGCTGGCTGATCCGAAGGAGCGTGCCGAGCACATCATGCTCGTGGATCTCGCACGCAATGACGTGGGCCGAGTCGCTGAGTTCGGCAGTGTGAAGGTGGATGAACTCATGATCATCGAGCGCTACTCGCACGTCATGCACATCGTCTCCAATGTGTCTGGCAAGCTCTCCCCAGAGCACTCGGCCTATGATGTCATGCGGGCCACTTTCCCAGCAGGCACGGTGAGCGGCTCGCCCAAAGTGCGGGCGATGGAAATCATCAATGAGCTGGAAAAAAACAAGCGCTGCGCCTATGCCGGGGCCGTGGGCTACTTCGGCTTCGATGGGAATCTGGATAGCTGCATCGCCCTGCGCACTTGCGTGCTGAAGGATGGCAAGGCCTACGTGCAAGCGGGCGCTGGGATTGTGGCCGACTCCGATCCAACCTCTGAGTACCAGGAGACCGTGAACAAAGCGACAGGGATGCTGCGAGCCATTGCCTGGGCGGGAGAACTGGCCAATGGCGGGTTGGAGTAGCCCCTCTCGCTTGATTGATTTCGCTGCCGCAACCCACTACTCATAGTCGCATGAAGCAGCACCTAGCAGCACGCGTCGGTCTGGCTTTCCTGCTGGTCACCACCACCATTGGGCGCGCCCACGAATGGAAAAGCGCCGATGGGAAAAAGACCTTCGAGGCGGCCTTCATCAGCGTGCAGGGCACCAACGTGAAGCTGAATGCCTCTGGCAAACCCGTGGCTTTTCCGCTCAGCGCTTTTGCCGCCGAGGATCAACAGTTTGCCAAGAACGCCCAAGCCATCGCCGATGCCGCAACGAAGTGGGGGCAGCAGTCGCTTGAGCTTGGCCACTTCGCCAATGGCGGCTGGCTGGGCCGACTCGCGATCAAAAAGGATACCAAAGCAGGGCCAATCTTATTCACGGGTGAAACCATCTTTCTAGCCACGAGCGATGCCGCCAAACACAAGCAAGGCGACACGATCACCGACCAGCTACTCTTCGCCGCAGGTGGCCGCACTTACCATCCCCTGCAAGGCGCACCCTCGCCCATCCGCGCCTTCGCGCTGGATGCCGAGCACGCCACGAAAGCCTGGTCAGACATCATGGCGCAAAGCGGTGGCGATGTGGCGAAGCAGTCCCCGCCAGTGCTTGAGCCCGACATCGAGATCATCACCACGCGTGGCCTCGGTGTCATCGTCGGCAAGGGAGGTTTCATAGCCATCCATGCCGCGCTGCTCAAGGACGCAAAGACCATTGCCGTGCATCACGATGGCAAAGACCACCCGGCGGTGGCAGTACAGCTCGACGACAAACTCGGCCTTGCCATCCTGACCTGCGCCTTGGCTCTCGAACCCGCCCGCCTCGCCGCCAAGAAGCCAGCGGAACTCGGCCAAAGCATCTTTGCGCTCAGTCTGGAACTCAGCTCCACAAAGAAAACCATCGCCAGTAAACCCACGCTCACGCGCGGCATCATCAGCCGCATCACGACCCGTGGCGACGACTTCCTGCACGATGCCACCCTGCCGCCAGAGAGCCTCGGCGGCTTCATCGTCGGCGACAAAGGCGATGTCTTGGGCCTCTACTTCCAAGACCAAACCACGGGCAAGAGCACTGCCAAAAAAGCGCCCGCCCCAGCCAACGATGCCCCCGGCCTGAGCGCCAGCATCAGCACTGGAGCGCTAGCCACCTTGTTGGGAAAAGTGCCTGGCGTAGCGACCTTGCGCGGCACGGCAGGCAGCACAGAGATGGAGCAACTCGGGAAGTCCCTGCAAGCCTGCACCGTCCTCGTCATCACCACCCGCGAGGTGAATCAACCCCGCAGCATCGCCACCCTAAAGATCACCCCCAAAGCTGTCCCTTTGCCCGGTGCCGCCGCAGGCACGCCGGGCTGGAGCCTCAGCAAAGCTGGCACACGCCACAACGCCAAGTGCCGCTTCTACAAACCCGATGCCCCCTGCCAATCCACCGATGGCAAGCCCTGCAAGGTTTGCGGCGGGTAAGGGATTTATGCGGTGAGCAACTCGGAAGAACGAGCGAGTCGCCCAAGGTCACGGTTCAGCGTCATTGCGCTGTCAATCAGCCATCCCCCATGACATTGCCGCATTTTTTGGGGAGAGGATGTGTTCGCATTGAGGGTTTCAACTCAAGCATCTGTGAATGGCCCGGCGTTTTGCTTGGCGAGGGCATCACGCACCTTGATTCCATCCAGGGTGCCGACTTCGGTTTTATCCTTCATCGCTATCGCTGCGGCACAACCCGCAGCCTCACCCATGGCCATGGCGGTAACGGTGACGCGGGTGGAGGCGTGGGCACCGCGTGTGGCGGAGTGGCAGCGACCAGCGACGAGGAGGTTCTCGATTTTCTGCGGCACGAGCGAGCGGTACGGGATGTCGTAGGGCTCGGGTTGCACTTTCTTGGGGTCGAAGTCATTGGCGCTGCCGACGACAGTTTTGTTGGGATGCAAATCCAGATACCAGCAGCCGGTGGCGATGGCGTCGTCGAAGCGGCGGCTCTGCATGAGGTCGGCTTCGCTGAGCACATGCTGGCCGATGATGCGGCGGGATTCGCGCACACCGATCCACGGGTAGGCCTCCATGAAGTAGGCCTCTGCAAAGGCGGGGATGTCCTTCTTCCAGGCGAGGAACATGGCGTGGGCATCGGCTCGGCCCTGCATCTCGGCACGGGTGAGGTCGGCGGCGTTGGTGGGATCGGCGGGGACGCGGACGCCATGCACATAGACCTCGTTTTTGCCAAACATGAACATCACGCCGGGGCCGTAGTAGTAGGGCAGTTCGCCGCGCTTTTGCGCCTCCACCAGGGCGGCGCGGCACAGGCCGCTGATGCCGGGTGTGCCCTTCACATTGGCGATCCGGAAGTGCAGGGTGAGCGGCTGGACTTCCGCGTTTTGCTCGAAGGGCGCACCGGCCCATGCGGCTACGTCGGCATCGCCGGTGCAGTCGATGACGACCTGGGGCTGGATGGTGACGAGGCCGTCCTTGTTCGCCACGGTCACGGACTGGATGCGGCCAGCGCTGCTCTGCACGTCGCAGACGAAGGTGTTGAAGAGCACGCTGAGGTTGTCCTTCTGCGCCTGGAATTCGCGGTCGAGCAGCAGCTTGAACTCGAAGGTGTTGGGGATGGTGGGGTTGTGCTTTGCGGTGGTTTTGGCATCAGGCGCGCAGACGCCGGACTTCGCGAGGAGTTCCAAGGCGATGCCGCGCACGACGACGCGGTTCGTGGTGATGTGCGCGATGCCGTCAAAGTAAGGCAGCCCCACGCTGGTGATGATGCCGCCTGCAAACGGTGCCTTCTCCACCAACAGCACCTTCGCCCCACTGCGTGCGGCGGCTAGCGCTGCCGCCGTGCCCGCACAGCCCCCGCCGCAGACGAGCACATCGGTTTGCAGAGTCTTGCGCGGCAGCGGGCGGTGAATCTCGGGTGCGGTCTGAGCCTTGGCCGAGACTGCCGCCGCACTACCGATGGCAGCGACGGCGGAGGCTTTGGCAAACTGTCGGCGGGTGGAGCGATCTTGATTCATGCTGCAATGAGCCTTCGATAGGATCAGGGTTTGGCCACGCCCTTGATGCTGAAGTCGTCGTAGTTCACGTCGATGCGGTTGGTGGTCAGGCTCACCACGGTCTTGTGATCATGCGCGACACCGGGTGACTGGAAGCTGCTGACGACTTTGCCGTCGATGCTTGTTTCAACCACGTCGTTCTGTGTGCGCACGACGAGTGTGTGCCACTCTTTGAGCGATACCGTCGTCGGCATGAACTTCGTCCACTTCACCATGTTCGCCTTGTCCTCAGCGGTCAGCGTTGGGGGCGTCGTCTTCTTCCGCGTGTAGATGTCGTTGCTGAAGGTGCCTGCCTTGGCATCGGCCACCGTCACCGCAGTGGGGTTTACCGAGATGCTGCAAATATGCCCTGCGTGGGAGCCTTTGTAGTCCTTGTCGTCGAGCCAGACGTTGAAGCCTTTCGCCTGATCGCTGGTGAACTGGAATTTGACGGACACTTCCAGATCTAGCTCCGGAGCGATGCGAATCACATCCACCGCTGGATGATCGGACTCGGGTGCGGTGATGCCTTTGAGCACGCCATCCTTCACGATGCTGGAACTCTTGTAATGGCCCCATGCCTTGCCGAAGCCATCGGCGGCGAAGTCATCGGAGAAGATGGGACGGCTGTAATCACCCGCATGGGCGACGGTGAGGAAGAGAGGGGCGAGGAGCAATGTTGCGATGGGTTTCATGAAGGGAATAAGCTGGGTGAAGTGGGGATGGAGGCTTACGGCGTTACGATGCAGGTCTTGCCTCGATGCCGCACAACTCGCGAGGCGCTCTGAAGATTCCTGGGGCGCTCTCGTTCATGTCCTTCGCATGATCCGCATCCTACTCTTCACCCTCGCCCTTGTTTTCACAGCACACGCCGCTGACATCGCGCCGCCCTACTACTCCGTGAGCTACGCAGCCTCCGACAAGCCGGGTGAACTGGGTGTCGCGGTGACTCATACGCTGTGGGTTCCGCCCGGTGTGAAGACCCTGCGCGGCGTCATCGTGCATCAGCATGGCTGCGGTATTTCGTCGGGCGTGTCGGGTGCCACGGCGGCGCATGATCTGCACTGGCAAGCGCTGGCGAAGAAGTGGGACTGTGCGCTGCTGGGGCCAGCGTACTATTTGAAGGTGAGCACGGAGTGCCGCAAATGGTGCGATCCCCGCAATGGCTCGGACGCTGTGTTTCAAAAGGCGCTGAGCCACTTCGCTGCGGAGTCGCAGCATCCTGAATTGACGACGGTGCCGTGGTGCCTGTGGGGGCACTCGGGCGGTGGGTTTTGGTCTAGCCTCATGCTCACGCTGCACCCGGAGCGTATCGCGGCGATCTTCCTTCGCTCTGGCTCGGCGTATGCCGTGTGGGAGCGTGGCGAGATACCGAAGCCGACGCTGACGCCCGCCGTTTACGCGGTGCCCTTCCTGTTCATCGGCGGGGTGAAGGAGGCGCTAGATAAGGCCCACGGCCCGGCGCGTGTCGGCGACCGCGCGATGCTGAAGGCCTGGCGCGAGCACGGGGCACCGGGTGGCATGGCCTCTGACCCGCTGAGTGGTCACGAGTGCGGTGACTCGCGCTATCTCGCGATTGCCTACTTCGATGCTTGTCTGGGCCAACGTTTGCCCGAGGTGGGTAGCAGTTCGCAGATGCTCAAAGCGGTGCCAAAGGGTGTGATCGAGACGGGTCATTGGCTACCCGACGCCGATATGGTGAAAGCCGTGACGACCTACAACACAACGGGCCGTCCCTTTGACACGACACCTCCGCCTGCGCCAACGAACGTGCGAGTGACGACGAAGGGTGAACTCACCTGGAGCGCCGAGGCGGACTTTGAGAGTGGACTCGGCGGCTTCATCATCGAACGCGATGGCAAGGAACTCGCCCGCCTGCCCGAAAAGCCCGTGGGCAAGATCGGCACGCCCTTATTCCAAGGACTGTCGGGTGGCGATACGCCCATCGTTGCGCAGCCCCCGATGCGCTACACCGACAAGACAGCAAAGGCGGGCGAACGGCACGACTACCGTCTGCTCAGTGTGAATGCGGTGGGGCTGCTTTCTGCACCTGCGATGGCTGAGCATTGATCCGGCGAATAGCCACCCGCATGAAGGTGGCCACGACCTTTGGTTCATAGCGGAATGGCCGATGGAATTTGGCATGGTAGCTGCGCAATCTTGCTGGCTGCCAGCGAGGTGCAAACCCTTGCTCGCAGGCCAGCCCAGAGGGCACTTGGTGCTCAGGGTTTCATCGTAGCAGTAGCAACTTCCAACTCCGCGCTTGTGCCTTTCCCTTGGCCCTCTACCATCGCAACCACGCTCGCACACAGAGCCCCTCCATCCATTCCACTATGATCGCTGACCGCCAGCCATCGCGCTTGTCACAGCCACTCATCCGAGTCGCCCTCCTCCTCGCCATCGCAGCCCTCTCGGCCTGCGTCGCCCCTAAGCCCCCGCCACCCGTCGCCACCAAAGTCGAGCGCCCCCTGTATGAATGGGACGAGAAAAAGGCCGCACAAATGAAGGGCAAACCCTCCATCGTCATCGACCTGACAACGCAGAAAGCCCACTACTATCGCGATGGCAAAGAAGTCGGCTGGACTACGGTGGCCACAGGCACCTACAAGCACCCCACGCCCACGGGCAACTTCCGCGTGATGGAGAAGACCGTCGATAAAGTCTCCAACCTCTATGGTAAAATGCTCGATATAGACGGTAAGGTCGTCGAGTCCGATGCCAAGATGGGCGAGACACCCATCCCCGAAGGTGGCAGGTTCGAAGGGGCCAAAATGCAGTACTTCATGCGCTTCACCCCCGACGGTGTGGGTATGCACATCGGCCCGATCCCACGCCCCGGCTACCGTGCCTCGCACGGCTGCGTCCGCACTCCACGCGTGATGGCGGTGCGCTACTTCGAGATCACTCCCATCGGCACGCCAGTGACCATTATGGAGAGCCCCCGCGACGCCCCTGCTACCGCCGCACCGAAGAAGGCAGGCTTCCAACTGCGCAACCTGTTTAAACCCACTGCCGCTAAACAATCCTGACCCGGGATTAAAGAGCCCTCGCACTCCAAGACGCTCCGCGCCCAAGCAAGCACTCCAATCATCGCGAAGCGTCGGTTCATCCGGGAAGTTAGGGCGCTGGGCGTTAAAGGGGCGAACACTGGAGACAAGAGGAACAGATCCGACATGCAGCATTCCATACACTTTGCCCCATCGTTACGTTAGCGCTTATGTGGCCTACCCCTCGCTCTTGGGCTCCTCCAACCCATGATGGGCGAGGAAGCTCTGGTAGGGTTCGTCGCCGCCCATGAAGCGTTTCATGCTTTTGGGATCGGCAGTGGCGACATCGACGACGATGAAGCTGACGACAGCATTGCTGTGATCCTTCAAGATGCCGAAGCTGAGCAGCTTGGCGTTCATGCGTATGTAGTGCTTGATGAGGACGGGGATGCTTTTGCCGTCTTCCTCCAAGCCGGTAACGAGGGTGCTGACGTCCTCGACGCTCTGCACGAGACCGCTGAGTTCTTCCTTTTTGATACCGCTGAGTTTGATGCCTTCAAAGGGGCTGCGGCTCTCTACCTGCACGCTAAGCGTGGGGTGGCTGTGGTGCTCCTTCATGAAGTTGACGATGAGCGTGCGCGAGGCAGGCGAGTACTCGTCGCCCTGGCTGATGCCGACGCTGCCGAAGGTGTAGCGATACTTGGGATTGCGGGCGATGAAGCCGAGGATGCCGGACCACAGCAGGAGCAGGGAGTTGTAGTTGCGCTGGTACTCGGGCAGCACGTAGGAGCGACCTAGCTCGATGCCAGGGCTGAGGGTGGCGAGGAAGGCAGGCTTTAAGTCGAAGAGGCCGCTGCAAATGAGCCCATGCGGGCCATGCTGGGCGAGGATCTCGTCGGATAAGCCGAGTCGATAGGCTCCGACGATGGCGCGATCCTTTTTATGCCACAGGAAGAGGTGGTGATAGTAGTCATCCTGGGGCGCGAGATCGAGCGGCTTCAGCGTGCCGCCACCCGCCGCGCGGAAGGCGACTTCGCGGCCACGTCCTATCTCCAGCAGGATGTGCGGTATCTCGTGGGCGCGGGCGAGATAGACCTCATAGTCACCCTGGCGGACGATGCAGCTCTCGGGCGGCAAGGCGGCGATGTCGGCCTCGAATTTCTCAGCGTCGAGTCGCTCGGCAACAGGCTCGGGCTCGGCAGCGGAGGCGAGGATGGCAGCCTGCTCAGGAGTGGTGTCTTCGGGGCGGTTGCCCATGACGTAGGTGGCCACGCGGAGGAAGCTCATCAAGGACTCATCGGTGTCGAATTTTTTCAACCGCTGAAACGGAATGGGCGTGCCGACGTGGATGCGCACAGGCTCGGGATCGCGGGCTTGGCGGATGAATTCGCGCGGCAGCATGATGGTGCGCAGCAGCGGATGGATGATGCCAGCGAGGTTGAACAGCAAGCTGTTACCGCCCTCGATGAAGATGGGCAGCACCGTGGCCTGAGTGCGGCGAATGATGCCACCGATGTTGGCAACCCAGTCGGGGTCACAGACTTCGCGGCGATCCCACTGCCAGTGCGAGACGCGGTTGCCGGGGAAGACGCAGAGCACGCCGCCGCGCTTCAGGTGTTTCATGGAGTTGCGGATACCGCCCATGCTGGCCTTTACCGCCTCGGCACCACGCGGGAAGGGATCGACGAAAAACATGTGCTCCTCGGCATAACGAATGTGGGAGAGGAGGAAGTTCGCCATCAGCTTGGTATCGGTGCGGCGACGGCGCAGCAGGTCGCCGAGCATGATGCCATCCAGCCCGCCGAGGGGATGATTGGCCACGACAATGACGGGGCCAGTGGTGGGGATGCGATCCAGGTCGGACTCGGAGACTTCATACTTCGCGCCGAGAATCTCCAGGATGCGGGAAAACAAGGTCTCGGGAGTCGCGGTCTCGATGACGCCGTCATGCACATCGTTCAGCTCGTTAATCTTCAGCCAGCGCTGCAGGGCTGGGCCTGCGATGGGCATCAGCGCCTTCAGCACAGGATGCGGTATGGCGTCAAGATCAAGCAGCGGTGGATGCTTGCGGGAGGCTGTGGGGGAGACATTCACGGGAGAATTAATAGCGAAGCAGTGCAGACTTTTACGAGGCACTACAACGGCAGGAGATTCCGTCTGTCTCGTTTCGTTGCCAGAGTTCAAATGGATTGTGAGCAAATAACCCATCGCGAAATTGAAACTCCCCTATCGCCGTGCATAGTGCCCACCCACTTTCTCTCCCGCAGCCCCCCTTTTAACATGACTGACACCGCCACGAACGACCCAAACCCTACCCCCGTCGAAGACGCAGACGCCGAAGTGCTCACCGCTGCGGAAGTCGCTGAGCTGGAAGCCGCAGCAGCAGAACCGCAAGATCCCCTCGCTGCTGCGCTGGCTGAATTGGAGCGCTGGAAAGACCTCGCCTACCGCAGCCAGGCCGAGCTGGACAACTTCCGCAAGCGCACCACCCGCGAGGTGCAGGACGCCCGCAACTACGCCAATACCGAACTGCTGCGCAGCCTGCTGAGCATCATCGACAACTTCGAGATGGGCCTGGAATCCGCACGCGCTGAATCGGAAAAGAGCATCATCTTCATCGGTATGAACATGGTGCATCGTCAGATGACTGACTTCCTCCGCGACAGTGGCGTGCAGGAGGTCGAGACCCTGGGCAAACCTTTTGACCCCAACCTCCACGAAGCCCTCTCCCAGGAAGCCAGCGACACCGTGCCCGAGGGCATCATCCTGCGCTCCACCCGCAAGGGCTACAAGTTGAAGGATAGGCTGCTGCGCGCCGCGAATGTGTTCGTCTCCAGTGGGCCTGCGCAGGCGTAAACCCCAAAACCATGGGTTGATGGTGAATCGTTGAGGGTTGATGGCCTGAGCAAGAGAAGATTGCCAAGCCAAGCCCTCATAGATTCAGACCATCCCCCACCTACCATCAACTGCTGATCCAATCATCATGGCCAAACGCGATTATTACGAAGTCCTGGGCGTACCCAAAGACGTCAACGCCGACGAACTGAAGAAGGCCTACCGCAAGCTCGCGGTGCAACTGCATCCCGACAAAAACCCCGGCGACCACACGGCTGAAGGCAAATTCAAGGAAGTCGGCGAAGCCTACGATGTGCTGAACGACGCCGACAAACGCGCCGCGTATGATCGCTACGGCCACGCCGCCTTCAGTGGCGGTATGGGCGGCGGTGCAGGTGGCGCAGGTGGCTTCCACGACCCCATGGACATCTTCCGCGAAGTCTTCGGCGGTGGTGGCGGCGGCGGCGGTATCTTCGAGCAGTTCTTTGGCGGCGGCGGTGGCGGACGCAAACGTGCCAATCCCAATGGCCCACAGCGTGGCAGTGATCGGCGCTACGCCATGGAGATCACCCTGGAAGAAGCCGCGCGTGGCGTCTCCAAGGAAATCGAATTCGAGCGCCTCATCCCCTGTAAAGGATGCAGCGGCTCGGGCTCTGCCAGCGGTGCCAGCAAGAAGACCTGCACCACCTGTGGCGGCGTCGGCCAAGTCATCTCTTCGCGCGGATTCTTCCAAGTGCAGCAGCCTTGCCCAAGCTGCAACGGCGCGGGCGAAACCGTCAGTGACCCTTGCAAATCCTGCCGTGGTGCAGGCAGGCAGAAGGACAAACATCGCATCCGCCTCACCGTGCCCGCCGGCATCGAGGAGGGCACGCAACTGCGCTCCACTGGCAACGGCGACCTCGGCATTCGCAATGGCCCAGCGGGCGATTTGTACGCTGAGATCCGCATCAAAGCGCACGAGATCTTCGAGCGCGACGGCAACGACCTGCACTGCGAGATGCCCCTCTCCTACGCCACAGCCGCCCTCGGCGGTGAGCTGCAAGCTCCGACGATGGATGGCAAAGCCGCGCTGAAAGTCCCCGCAGGCACACAAAGCGGCACCACCTTCCGCCTGCGCGGCAAGGGCATGAAAGTCATGGGCCGCGAACAGTTCGGCGACCTCTACGTGCAAGTGCAAATCGCTGTGCCCAACAAGCTGACGACCGAGCAACGCGAGCGGCTCGTCGAGTTTTCCAAAGCCCTCGGCGAGGACAATTCCCCCCTCCATGAGAGCTTCATGGAGAAGGCGAAACGGTTCTTTTCATAGCTCGCCAAGTAAGCTTGAGCTTCGGGAAGTGGCCTAACTCAAGGCCACTTCCCGCGCTGCATGGCAATCGCCATCCCGCCCTCACAGGCAAGGCTACTCCTCGTCCTTGCCGCTGCTCGCCGCGAGCTGTGCCAGCACGCCTAAATCTTCCAGCGTGCTTGTGTCGCCTTTTACGGCTCCGCCAGCGACGACTTCCTTCAGCAAGCGACGCATGATTTTGCCACTGCGGGTCTTCGGCAGCATCGTGGTGAAACGAATATCATCGGGCTTGGCGATGGCTCCGATGACGTTGCCGACGTGGGCTTTCAGGGCTTTGGCCAAGGCAGCATCAGCGGTGTAGCCTTCCTTCACGGTGACGAAGGCGACCACGGCTTGGCCTTTGATTTCATCCGGGCGACCAACCACGGCGGCTTCGGCGACGGCTTCGTGGGAAACAAGGGCGCTCTCGACTTCGGCAGTGCCAAGGCGATGGCCACTGACGTTGAGCACATCATCGAGACGACCCGTGATCCAGAAGTTGCCATCGACATCACGGCGCGCGCCATCGCCCGCCAAGTAGATGCCATCGTAGGTGCCCCAGTAGGCAGACTTGTAACGCTCTTCGTCACCGAAGATGGTGCGCAGCATAGAGGGCCAGGGCTTGCGCACGACGAGCTTGCCGCCTTCATCGGGGCCGACTTCGTGGCCTTCTTCATCGAGGATCGCAGCGTCGATGCCAAAGAACGGCAGCGTGGCAGTGCCCGGTTTGCAAGGGGTCGCGCCGGGGAGTGGGCTGATCATGATCGCGCCCGTTTCGGTTTGCCAAAAGGTATCGACGATGGGGCAACGACTGCCGCCGATCATGCGGTGATACCACGTCCAAGCCTCGGGATTGATCGGCTCGCCGACGCTGCCGAGCAGGCGCAACGAGGAGAGATCATGCTTCGTCACCCACTGGTCGCCCCATTTAATGAAGGCGCGAATCGCCGTCGGTGCGGTGTAGAGGATGGTTACTTTTAAGCGCTCGATGATGTCCCAGAAACGATCGGGTTCGGGCCAGTTGGGTGCGCCTTCGTACATCACCACCGTCGCGCCATTGGCCAGCGGGCCATAGACGATATAGCTGTGGCCCGTGACCCAGCCGACATCGGCGGTACACCAATAAATATCGTCGTCGCGCAGGTCGAAGACATACTTGCTAGTGATGTAGGTGCCCGCAAGGTAGCCGCCGCTGGTGTGCAGGATGCCCTTGGGTTTGCCCGTGGAGCCGCTGGTGTAGAGGATGTAGAGCGGATGCTCGGAGTCGAAGCCCTCGGCAGGACACACGGCATTGACGCGAGCGCACTCGCTATGCCACCAGAAGTCGCGGCCTTCTTGCATCTCGACGCCCGACTTGGTGCGCTCCAGCACGATCACACGCTCGACGCTGGGCGAGTCACGCAGTGCGGTATCGACGTTGACCTTCAGTGGCACGACCGAGCCGCGACGATAACCGCCGTCGGCAGTGATGACGATCTTCGCTTGGCAATCGCTCAGACGGTCTTTGATCGACTCGCTGCTGAAGCCACCGAACACCACCGAATGCGTCGCGCCAATGCGTGCGCAAGCGAGCATGGCGATGGCGGCTTCGGGCACCATGGGCATGTAAATGAGGACGCGGTCGGCGGGCTTGGTGCCGTGGGCTTTCAGCACGTTGGCGAACTTGCAGACTTCATAGTGGAGCTGCTGGTAGGTGAGCGTGCGCTGCTCGCCGGGCTCGCCTTCCCAGATGATCGCCGCTTTATTTTTGCGCCCGTTGGTGAGATGGCGATCCACGCAGTTCTCACTGACGTTGATCTTACCACCGACGAACCATTTGGAAAAAGGTGCCTTCCATTCGCAAACGGTGTCCCACTTTTTTTGCCATGTCAGTTCACTGGCTTCGCGTGCCCAGAAGGTGTCGGGGCTGTTGATGCTCTCGTCGTAGAGCGTCTGGTATTCTGCCATGCTGCCGATGCGAGCCTTGGCTGAAAACTCAGCGCTGGGCTGGAAGACACGGTTTTCGACGAGGACGGACTTAAAGTTGTTACCGCTCGGTGCGGCATCGGTGGGGGTGCTCATGGCTGGGATCGGGCTTGTCTGGTTGGGTTGTAGAGAGAGGCTGAAAATGAGGCGCGGAGTCTAGGCCGAGATGCGAATCTCTGGCAATAAAAACGTGCTCACGGGACGTGATCATTTGCACGATGGGCTGCCAATGGAGTGACCTATCACTCCACCCGCATCGCCCACGCGAAGAGATCGCGCAGTTGTTCATCGGTCATGCCCGTGAACAGGCCGGGGGCCATCAGCGAGACCGGCGTGGCCTCCAGGCTCACGATGTCGGCCTGCTTCACGGGCGTCACGTTGTTGGCGACATCGCGCAGAGAGATGCCCTTCGCATCCTGGCTAGCCATGATGCCGCTGAGGATTTGGCCGCTCTTCAGCTTCACCACGTAGTTGCCGAAGCCCTCGCGAATCTCGATACTAGGCGTGAGGATGGCGGTGAGCCAGAAGTCGATGCTGCCACGCTCATATCCCGTCAACTCAGGGCCGATGGCGTTGCCTTCGCCGAAGAGCTTGTGGCAAATTGCGCAGCGTTGCGCGAACAACAGCTTGCCCTTCGCCGCATCCCCTGCCCCGGCACGTAGCACATTTTTTATTCTCACGGCTTCTTTGAGCGTCTCTTCCGTCGGAGCCACGGCAAGCAGACCCGGCCAGTTTTTGTCGATGGCCGCAGTGATCTCGGGATCTTTGAAAACCGAGAGTTGGCGCACGATGTCAGGCGTGAAATGCTTCGTCGGCACATGCCACAGCGCGACCTCGGCGAGCAGCATCTTCGCCCACTCCTCGCGCCCCGCCATGAGTCGCAGGGCAGCCTCGCGCAAGAGCTTGTCGCTGGCCATGCGCTGCTCCCAGCCATCGAGCATGGCGCGGATGATCTTGTGATCGCCAAACTTTGCCACGGCAGGCAGCAACGCACGCTTCAGCGCTTCATTGCTGCCTGCGCTGAAGATCGCAGTGATCGGCGCGATGGCATCGGTCTTGCCCAGCTCGGCAAGGACGAGCGCGAGGGCTCCACGCTTGGCCACGGGCGCGGCTTTGTCTTTGACCATGGCCAAGGCTTTCTTCACCGCCTTGTCATCGCCCGAACGCATCGCCAGCGCGAGGTCGTCGCCGCCCTGCTTTTTCATGTAGTCGGCCAGGGCTTTGCTCAGCGACTCAGGCAGCGGTGGCATCTCGGCCCCCTCGAAAGCCTCAGCGATGCCGCTGACGACGAGCGCACGGCTGTCGTCATCGGGGGCGAGGGAGAGGAGCTTGGCGCAGGATTGGAAGTTGAGTTCGCCCCCCGCGAGGGCGTAGCGCTTGGCGAGGTTTTTGATCCAGGTGGCTTTAGCGAGGGGCGTGGCCCAGAGGACTTTGTCTTCAAAGAGCGCGAGGGCTTGATCGCGGGATGACTCGGCTTTGGCTTCGAGTGCCCACCAAGTGAGCAAGGGCAGGCGATTTTCATTGGCAGGGGTGGAGGTGGTGATGGTCTCGATGTGGGTCTGGGCCAATGAGGCAAGCAAGGGTATGGCTGTGCTCGCTGGCAAACGCTTGGCCGTGGCAGCGAGCTGGTTGGTCACTTCGGGATGCGTTTCACGCTTGGCTAGCTCGGCGAGCGGCTGGCCGCTGGCTTGCCAGCGTGCTCCTTCATCGCCGATGACGCGCAAGGCCCAGCGGCGAACGAAGGGATCGCGGTGGGTTAGCAGCTCTGCGGCTAGCTCATCGGTGACGGCAGAGCGTAGGATGGGCGTCCCGCCTGTCCCAAGTGAGCCGGGCATCTTGCCCGGTTCTGCATCCTTTGAATTTGATACTTTGCTATCGGGCAAGATGCCCCCTGCACCTGGGACGGGCGGGACGCCCATCCTACCTGCCTGCAATGCCGTCATTGCAAACAAAGCATCCAGTGCGTGCGAGTTGTCCTGCTCCTTCACCATCGTGGTGAGCTGCGGCACAAGTTCCTTCAGCCCACGCCAGCCGATCTCATTCACCGCCTGTTTTCTAAACCACTCGTTGCTGCTACTCAGATAGCTCAGCAGCCGCTCGGGCGATTCGGTGTGCAGATCGAACTTTTCCAGCTTCGGAGCCCCGCTCGCAGGCCGCACGCGATAGATTCTGCCACTGCCTTTGTGCCAGTCATCGACCGGGCGCACATGGCTGAGGCGCGTGTCATACCAGTCGGCGATGTACATGCAGCCATCGGGGCCGGAGCAGCTATGCACAGGGCGAAACCAGCGGTCGGTGGTGGTCATCAAATTTTCCTCGTCCTTGGTTTTGAAGGTTGAGCCTGTGGCGATCAATTCACTGACCCACACCACGTTCGCGAGCGCGTTGGGCGCGATGATGTGGCCTTCGTAGTTGCTGCCGAGCACGCCGCCTTCATAGACAGTGAAGGCCTGTGGAAAGCGCCGCTTGTCGCCTTCGCCAGCCATGTGCTCAAAGTAGCCGAAGGCATACGGATTGGTCAACGGGCCGTGTTTGCCCCAGTTTTTGATGCCGTACATGCCCTGGTCAAAATGCATCCCGCGCGTGCCACCGCCATTGGTGCCGGTGAAAACGCGGCCCTTGCTGTCGATGTCGAGCGAGAAGGGATTGCCGCCGCCCTCGCCATAGATTTCAAAGACCTTGGTGACCGGGTGGAAGCGCCAGACCATCTGGCCTTCCCACTTCACATTTTTCGTCGCGGCGCTGCTGACGTTGCCCGTGGTGGTGCTGCCGTTCACGCCATAGATCCAGCCATCGGGGCCGAACTGGATGTTGTTGGCGACGCTGTGCGTGTCCTCAATGCCGAAGCCGCGCAGCTCGACGCTGGGGTCAGCATCGGGCACGTCGTCGTCGTTGGCATCGGGATAGAAGAGCAAGTATGGCGGGTTCATCACCCAGATGCCGCCCGCGCCTTTCACACATGAGGTCGCGATGTTCAGCCCGCTGAGCACGATCTTGGTCGAGTCGTACAAGCCATCGCCATCGGTGTCTTCATGCACGGTGATGATGTCGTCGCCCTTCACCCCGAGCGGCGGTGGCTGCGGCACTTTGTCAAACTTGGCGCGCAGGTGCTGGTCATACGCGACGACCTTCAGTCCAGCGGGAAATTGATACTGGCGGTACTGCGTGACCCACAGCCGCCCACGCGAATCAAAGCTCTGATGCAGTGGCTGGCAGACCTCGGGCTCGTGCAGCACGAGATCCACGGCGACGTCGCTGCGGGTGGTAAAGCTTTTCAACGCGTCAGCAGGCGACTTCATCGGCGTGTCGTCCGCGAGCGTGCCGCGCCCCGCGTAGGTTTCCATGATTTTTTTCACCGCTTCATTGCCCGCGACGGCGTCGGGCTTGACGTTGGATTCAGCGGCGATGCAGACGGTGCAAAGGAAGAGGGAGAAGGCGTTGCGGAGCATGGTTCAAATAACCCCGCAGAGGTGCTGATCTTGCGTGGGGCGGTGCCTGGGCAGAGCGCTGGAATCCTTTCGTGCCCTCGGCCAATCTTGGCCCACTTGCTGCTTTAGTCCCCTCTGCCGCCGCAAGTCATCATGAGTTTGCTTCGGCGGTAGTGTGTGGTGTCAATTTCCAGGGCGACCTGGGAGCAACTTGTCGTATGCCGAACCGTGGTTGGTGGAGGCTGCGACATTAACAGTCCGGCGGGATTCTTGGTTGGGTCCCGCCGGGCTCATTTATCATAAATCCTGTCTGGAACGCGGGCTTGACGGCGCTTTGTCAAGCGTCTCCAATCCACGCCCCATGACAGAAGCATTCCCTGATATTCCAAAGATCGTTTTCGAGGGTCCCAAATCCAAAAACGCCCTCTCCTTCAAGCATTACAACGCCGACGAAGTCGTGGGCGGCAAAAAGATGCGTGACCACTTCCGCTTCAGCGTCGCCTACTGGCACGCCATGCGGAACACCCTGTCCGACCCCTTCGGCGGCGGCACTGCCCAGCGCCCCTGGGACGATGGCACCGCCTCCATCGCCAACGCCCAGCACCGCGCCCGCGTGTGCTTTGAGTTCATGGAAAAACTCGGCGTGGACTTCTACTGCTTCCACGACCGCGACGTCGCCCCCGAGTGCGCCACACTCGCCGAGAGCAATGCCGCGCTCGATGCCGTAGCAGACGTGCTGGAGAGCGAACAAAAGCGCACGGGCAAAAAGCTCCTCTGGGGCACCGCCTGCCTTTTCGCCCATGCCCGCTACTGCCAAGGTGCCGCCACCAGCCCCAATGCTGGCGTCTTCGCCTATGCTGGTGCGCAGGTGAAAAAGGCCATCGAAGTAACCCATCGCCTCGGTGGCGAGGGCTACACCTTCTGGGGTGGTCGCGAGGGTTACTCCACCCTTTGGAACACCAACATCAAGCGCGAGGTCGACCATCTCGCGGCCTTCCTGCACATGGCCGTGGATCATGCCAAGGCTATCGGCTTCACAGGTCAGTTCTACATCGAACCCAAGCCGCGCGAGCCTTCCACGCACCAGTACGACAGCGACAGCGCCGCGTGCTTGAACTTCCTCCGCGAGCACGGCCTGAAGGATCACTTCAAGCTCAACCTCGAAACCAACCACGCCACCCTCGCCGGCCACTCGATGCGCCACGAAATGGAAGTCGCCATCGCCGCAGGTGCCCTCGGCTCCGTCGATGCCAACACGGGCGATGAACTCATCGGCTGGGATACCGACCAGTTCCCCACCAACATCTACCTGACCACGCAGATGATGATCAGCCTCCTGAAAATGGGCGGCCTGACCACGGGTGGTCTCAATTTCGATGCCAAGGTGCGCCGCGAAAGCTTCGAGCCCGTCGATCTCTTCCACGCCCACATCGGCGGCATGGACGCCTTCGCTCGCGGCCTCAAGATCGCCCACGCCATCATCGAAGACGGCCGTCTCGACGGTTTCATCAAGCAGCGTTACAGCACCTTCGACAGCGGCATTGGCGCTCAAATCGAAAGCCGTAGCATCGGCTTCAAAGAACTAGAAGCCCATGTGCTGGCCAACGGCGAACCGAACCTCGGCAGCGGTCGCCAGGAATTCCTGGAAAACCTGATCAACGAGTTCATCTAGTCCGGTCAGTCGCAAACCCCGCGACAACAAAAACGCCCAGAGCTGCGCGAGCGGCCCTGGGCGTTTTTTGTATCGCTGTAATCTTTAGGCTATTGAGGTTAACCAGCGCTCTCTGAATCAATGCCCAGCGCACGCAGCTTTGCTTCCAGCGCGGCGACGCGTTGATTCGCTTTGTCAGCCTCATGGCGTGCCTTTGCGGCTTGCTTGTCTGCCGCTGCTGCTAGCTCCTGGCCAGTTTTGAGAATGTTCCCATCCGCATCGACCCAGCGCAGCCAGGAGGCCCTAGCACCCTCGAACTCACCCTGCCAGACTTTGAGCCCTATTCCCAATTCGTCGAAGCTCGTCTCCGCTTGCCGAGAAAAGCGGCCATGGGTGAGGCCAAAGGAGACCAGCATCTCCTTTTGGATTTCCAAGTAGGGATCAAACACCACGTACCACGTAACGCCCATGTGCTCATAGCTGCGCAACTTGGAGTCGAGTTCGTTGCCTTTTCGATTCGACACGATCTCGATTACGATCTCGGGAGGCTTGCCGCCGAAGTTCCAACTGAAGTAGGCTCTGTTCTCTTTTTTGGTGACGTTTTTGAGCGGTTCCACATGTGTCGTAACCAGCACATCGGGAACAATAGGCGGACGATTCAAAGCCACATAGACGCCTACATTGGCCATGGTGACGAAAGGGAAATCGGGGTGCCACGAAGCCGTCAGCGACTCCGTCAGCAATCGCATTTGTTTCTCGGAAAAAAGATTGTCCACAGGCGTGTCGTCCTCGGTTACAAAATTGGAGACATCGGGCCAAGGGATGTCCTCGTCCCAATCAACGTCGATGGGGGGGCTCTGGGGGCTGATACTCATGAGAGGAGGCTAAACTTAGGCCGAGAAAGCGGCAAGCTCTGAATCAGGCTCTCGCGCTTTTGTCTTGCCATGCTGGGAGCCATCGAAACAATGCCACGCGCTGGCATTCACGCTGGCATCAACAACCCAACCCATACATCCATCATGAGCAAAATTGTCCCCCTCATCAGCTCCGCCGTCGCTGGCCCGCTAGGCATCATCCACCTGCCTCGTCTGTGGCTGAAGGCTTCCCTCGAAGCCACTGGCAAACTTCATCCCGACTACCCCGGCTGCGGCAAGGGCTACGACCAGATGGTGCTCGACGCCATCGGCATCGACCGCGAGCAGTTCCTCAGCTTCATCAAGTCGGCACGCCCCAGCTATGCCCAACTCGAAGCCTGGGTAGAAGCTTACCCCGGTGCCCGCCTCGACAAGGCCAGCATCTACAAAAACAATGCCGCTATCTGCGGCTACATCCACGGCGACGACACCCGCAAAGGTATCCTCTCCGCCGCTGGCTTGGCCGACGACGGCAGTGTGAACCCTGGTGCTGTGGATCTGAACAACCTCGACGACTGGACCAGCTTCTGGAGCGAAGAGCTGAAGTAATCGGGAGCCATAGCCTTCTGCAAGGCTACGCAGCGCTCAACAAAAAAGGCTGATCCGGCGCGAGCCAGATCAGCCTTCAAAATTTACAACGAACGCCCAAGCGAACTACTTCGCCGCAACAGCCGTCGCCTTCTTAATGTGAGCGGCGAGGCGGTTCTTCACGCGAGTCGCGGTGTTGCGATGCAGCACCTTGGTCTTGGCAGCCTTGTCAGCAGCGGAGGAGAAAGCGCTCAGTTCGGCTTCAGCGGCTTTTGCGTCTCCCTTGGCTACGGCAGCGATCACCTTCTTTTGGAGGGTGCGGATGCGGCTCTTGGTAGCGTTGTTGCGGAGCGTGCGGCTCGCGGTCTTGCGGATGTTCTTCTCAGCGGACTTGGTGTTGGCCATATAAAAGGGGTGGGCGAAAAAATGGGCCGGATTTCTAGCTCGCTCAGTGGGGTTGTCAACCTGGAACCTGACCGCGTTTTACCCGCTACTGTCTGGGCTCAATCGTCACAAAATTCCGCACCGTCGCGATTTCACTCTCATAGACCTCTGCGCCAGCGGCAGTACGCAGCCATAGGCCCGTTGATTTGCCACCATCAAAATTCAGCGCCCGGTCGATCTCCATGCCTGGGATGATACCCGGCGTCGCGAGGATCTGCCCCAGCGCGGCGAGGCTGGTGTAGCGGCAGATGCCTAGCATCCAGCGGCCTTTGCCATTCGTCGCCACAAAGGTGCGAGGCCGGTCATCGCTCTCCTTCAGTCCCGAGATCGGTGCGCCGTTCGCTACCAATCGCGGCCCGGCCTGGATCATCTCCGTAACGTTAGCATCGAGCGTGAATTCATCGCGCCACAGCAGTTGCAGTTGCCCTTTCCGCACCATCAACACGCCGCCCAGCAAGGCCGAGCGCTGCACCGCCCCCGCACGCTTGCCATTCGAGATGACCAGCCCCAGTGGCTCAAAGGCCGGGGTGAAGAAGCCGCCATTCACCCCAGCGATGGCGCGACTCCCCCGCAGCGCTTCGCCCAACGACACCGCATCAATTTGCCGAGGCTGATCGACGATGCGAAACACGCACTTCGCCGCTGTGAACACCACCACCTGGAAGTCCACGCTATCGTCGCTGCTGACGCTGAAGGCATGAAACTCGGCCCCCGCTGCCATCGGCACCACAGGCTCGCGCGAGATCACGGCCCAGGTCACCGCTTGAGCCGAGGCACAGGGGCTAAAAAGTAGGTAGGCAGCGATGCTGAGGAGTGAAAGGCGAGGATGCATGAGCGATGCTGTTGAGTGGCCTTTAAGCGGCGCTGAAGCAACGATTTATGCCTCGCGGCAGAATATCTTTGTAGCTCCTGGCGTTTGGTCGGGCATGTCTGCACTTCGTATTACCCTGCTACTCCTGTCGTCGCTGCCGCTCATGGCCTTTGGTTTAGCCCCCAGTTCACCTGCGGGGTGGCACCAGTGGCGCGGGCAGAATAGAGATGGCGTTTCCACCGAAACGGGCTTGCTGAAATCTTGGCCCGCCGAGGGGCCGAAGTTGTTGTGGGAGGTGAAAGGGCTGGGCGAAGGGATGGCTTCCGTATCCGTGGGAGATGGCAAAATATTCGCCCAGGGGAAGCGCAAGGACGGTGACTTCGTCACGGCCTTCGATGCGAAGACCCAGGCGCAGCTATGGACGGCCAAGGTGTCGGATAAAGCGGATGCACCGAATGGGGCACCCACCTTCGACGGCCAGCGAATCTATGCCGTGAGCAAGGACGGAATGCTGCTCTGCTGCGATGCCACGGATGGCAAGGAGCTATGGCGCAAGGACTTCGCCCAGGACTTCGGCGGCGTGATGATGTCGGGCTGGGGCTTCAGCGAGGCACCGCTCGTCGATGGTGAAAACGTCATCGTGGTGCCCGGTGGATTAGAAGCGATGGTGGTCGCGCTGGATCGCAAAACAGGCGCGGTGAAATGGAAGTCGGCGATGCTGGCCAACCCCGGCCCCAAGGGCAAAGACGGCGCTGGCTACACGGGCGTGGTAATCTCGCAGGGTGGCGGGGTGAAGCAGTACATCACGCTCGTCGGGCGTGGGGTCATCAGCGTGCGTGCGAGTGATGGCAAGATGCTCTGGGTTTATAACCCCGTGGCCAATGGCACGGCGAATATCCCGACGCCACTGGTGTGGGATGACTTCGTTTTTTGCTCCTCGGGCTACGGCACTGGGGCAGCGCTGTTGGAGTTGAAGAAGGATGGCGAGGGCGTGAAGGCGGAGGAAAAATACTTCCTGTTGGCAGCCAAATTTCAAAACCACCACGGCGGCATGGTGCGCCTGGGCGACTATGTTTATGCTGGCAGCGGGCACAACAATGGTATGCCCACCTGTATCGAGTGGAAGACGGGCCGCATCGTCTGGGAGCAGAGCGAGCGCCCTGGTCGCGAGAGCGCCGCCGTGATCGCGGCGGATGGCGAATTATACTTCCGCTGGCAGGACGGCACGCTGGGCCTCATCGAGGCATCGCCAGCGGGTTACAAGCTGGGCGGCTCCTTCAAACTACCTGTCGCAAAAGGCCCCAGTTGGCCACACCCAGCCATCCAGGATAAACGCTTGCTGGTGCGCGTGCAGGACTCGCTGCTGTGTTACGACATTGCGGCGCAGTGAGCCGTGTGCGTCATGGCCTGATAGGTCGCTACTTCGCGCTGCTGCTGCACTGCTGACCACCCGGCAAGCTCTGCCATCCAGGCGACGACTTGCTCTGCCGTGCGGCTTGGTTCACGTTGGTAGTAATGCCAGCCGCTGCGCCTCACCATGATGTCTGCGAGATGGATCGCCCACTCGTTTTGAAGGTAATGCGCGACGGCTTTCTGGTTGCACTCCGGCGGCAAGGTTCCGCTGAAGTGAGGGGCTTCATCGGGTGCTAGCAAGGGTTCAACGGCGGTGCGGCAGGGCGCAGCTTGGCAGCCGAGATGGCGAATAATTTGATCCACCACCTGCTCGCCCATCAGTCTATAAGTCGTGAGCTTGCCACCCGCGACATCCCACCAAGCGGGCTCGGGGCAGCGGATTTGATGAGCGCGCGAGATGTCGCTTGGCGAGCCATCAGGGTTAGCGATCAAAGGGCGCAGGCCCGCCCAAGTGCTCACGATGTCGGCCTGGGTCAACGCGACGGAGGGGAAGCGTTCGTTCACCGCATGCAGCACATAGTCGATGTCTGCCTGTGCCACGGCGACATCTTCGGGAGCGCCCTCATAGTCGGTATCCGTGGTGCCGATGATCACACGCTCGCCCCAGGGGATAACGAAGAGAATGCGCTTGCCCTCGGTGAGCACAACAGCATCAGGCACGGGCAGACGGCTGCGATCCACAACGATGTGGATGCCCTTGCTCAGCCGCAGTTTTACAGCGCTATGCCGCACCTGCTGTGCCCACGGCCCCGTGGCATTCACGAGGGTGCGGCTGCGCACCGTCAGTGACTTGCCCGTGTGCTGATCCATCAGCTCGCAAAGCCAAAAATCCCCTTCGCGCCGGGCATCGTGAAACTGCACGTAGTTGCAGACAGCGGCACCGTGGCGGGCGGCGGAGCGCAGCGTATCGAGGACGAGTCGCGCATCGTTGGTGAGCGCATCAAAGTAACGCACTGCACCCGTGAGGCGGTCGCCATCCAGCG
>JANOAR010000065.1:0-24755 GCA_031411235.1 Verrucomicrobiota bacterium
GCCCACGCGTGGCGACTTCGGCATGGCCGAGGCAGACGTCATCACGAGTGGCAAGCCATGGCAGTCAGCTCTGCTGCATCGTGTCGCGCAGACGGGCACGGGCCACATGCCGATGCTGGGCACCAGCACGGTGGATGTGGCAGGTGTGCGGTTGTTGGCGGCGTGGATGCGAGGGCTGCCGACGACTGTGCCTGTGGTCACAAAGTCTGCCAATCCCACTGCCGTATCAGACCCAGCCGCAGCTCTGGCGATAGCCCTCGGCGATACCCCCAGCCCTGCCATCCTCGCCGCCGCCAAGGCCTCGCCCGATGCCCACATCCGCGATCTCTTCGAGCGATTCCTCCCCGACAGCGAGCGCGCCGAAACCCTCGGCCTCGCAGCGAAACCAACCGCCATCCTCGCGCTCAAAGGCGACGCCACGCGTGGTGCCGCGATCCTGTCGCCCACGGGCAAGGCAGCCACTTGCCTCGCCTGCCACTTCATCAAAGGCACAGGCCGCGACTTCGGCCCCGACCTCAGCCAAGTCGGCGCACGACTCAACCCAGAGCAGCTCATCGAGAGCCTGCTCACGCCGTCGAAAATCATCGCACAGAGCCACGCTGCCACCCTGCTCACGCTGCGCGATGGCAGCTCGCAGCTAGGCTTCATCGTGAAACGTGATGCCACTGGGGTGACGCTGAAGCTGGCCACCGCGCAGACCCTTTCCCTGAAGCCGAGCGACATCACCGAAGAGAAAGCTCTGCCCACCAGCCTGATGCCCGAGGGCTTGCTCGCGGGGATGACAGCGCAGGAGGCCGCCGATGTCGTGGCGTGGCTAGCGACGCTAAAGTAGCTGCCAGCGTGCGCGATTCATCTCGCGCCCGATGCTCAGCCAGTATTTTTCAAAGTCCGTCGTCGGGTAAAAAAACGCATCATCCGGCCACTCCAGCCGCTTGAAGTTCGCGAGGTTGTCGAACTCCTGCTGCGCCACCGCAAAGTAAGGTGCGTCATCCGTCTTCAGCAGGAACTCACCGCCTGGGACGAGGATGCGCTTCAGCCCCATTTGGAACTCCTCGTTCACCACCAAGCGGCGGCGATTGTGCTTCAGCTTCGGCCACGGATCGGGGCACAATAAATGGAGCCGCGACACGCCTGCGGTGGGCAGCAGCCAGCCGACCGTGTAGGCGCTCTCCAGGCGCAGGATGCGCACGTTGGTCAAGCCGCTGCGCTGGATCTTCTTCGTCACCTTTTCCACCCGACCGATCATGCGCTCCACGCCCAAGAAATCGCGCTCGGGGAACTGCGCGGCCATGCCGAGCAGGAACGTGCCATCGCCACAGCCGAGGTCGATCTCCAGCGCCCGCGAGGCATCAGGGAAGATGCCTTCGCGGCGCAGTTCGCGGAAGTAGTCCGTGGGTGTGAAAAAAGAAGGCAGCATCGAATTACCGATCGTCATTATTTTCTGAGGTGCGGATCATGAGTTTGAAGGGTTCAGACGAAACCCAGAGCACAAGGGAATCGGCGGGGCTCGCGTCAGCTGAAGATATCTCCGAGACCAGCGAACTCGAGATCCTGCTGCCTCGGCATTTGGTAGTCGGCGATGTAGCGCCTGAAGCCCTGCTCGCTGGTGATCAGTTGGGCATCCCGCCCGACGGCGTTCGTCCTGTGTTTCAGGCTGCTTTGTTCCGTCTGCAGCTCACGCATCATGATGTTGCGGTTCGGGTGATAGAGGCTGCCGAACATGTTCCCCGTGTGCATCGGGTGGGCCATCATCACCTCGTTCTCGAGTTCGGCGAGTTGACGTTGCAGCGACTCGTTGAAGTATCGCAGCTCGCTATCATTGAAGTCGGCGAAGGCGTTCTCGCGCTCGGCGAGCAGAGTCATCTGCATTTCCAGCAGCCGCAGGTGGTCGTCCGCCTCATAGGCGGCGGTGATGTTTTGCATCCACACCGTTTTCTCGGCACGTTTGAATTCGTCGTGTTCCCGGTCGGGGTGGCAATGCTTAACGAGGTCGAGATAGATCTGCCGAGTGGTCTTCTTCACCGCGTCTGCCGCTGCCTGGCGCTTCGACTCGACATCAAGCTGCGCCTTGGTCTTTTTCCGCGACCCTTGGCGCATGTTCTCCTTCTCGTGCAGCCCATCGAACTGGGCATCAATCACCTCCTTGAGCTTCGCGGGGTCATTCAAGTCCTCCGCATCAATGTCCATGCCGAACATGCCAAACATCTCAGCCGCTGCCTCTCGCTCCAGCTTTTCGGTAGCCTCCTGCATCTCCTCATACGAGATGCCAGACTCCGAATAGATGCCGAACAGCTTCTGCAACTCCGCATCATCAGCGTGGAACAAGGTCTTGAGCAGCATGGTGATTTCCAGGAGCATCACCTCGCGGAACTTCAGCTTGTGCCTCTTGGTCAGCTTCGATTGATGCGGCGAAGCGTGCATCGCTAGAACCAGCTTTCGCAAGGCCCGCATGAACTCCTCCTCGGCGGGCAGAATCAACTTCTGGCCGAGACTGCGCAACTCCTGATCCGCCGTATTGAACTGCTCAATCTTGGCCCGCGTCGCCTTGATTTTTTTCACCAGTTGATTGAAGCGCTTCTGCTCCTTGGTGAGAGCATGGCTGCCCGCTGCTCCTCCACCGACGAGCTGAAGCGCCGCCGTCGGCACGGAGCGATGGGGTTTGCTATGCAATCCAAGGTCTAGCTCGGGCTGCGGAATAGACTTGGGATGAGTCATGAAAAAGAGACGGTGAGTCTGACTTCACACCAGCTTGCGAGCCTCGGCCAGCGCGGCATCGACCTTCGATACGTCCTTGCCTCCGCCGCGAGCGAAGTCCGGCTTGCCGCCGCCTTTGCCGCCGACAATCGGCGCGATGGTCTGGATGATCTTGCCAGCTTGCACCTTGGCTTGGTAGTCTTTGGAAACGGATGCGATCAGCGCCACGCTGCCGCCGCCTGTGGTGCCGAGCACCACCACGCCATCGAACAAGCCCTTCAACGCATCGCTGACATTGACAGCATACTCAGCATCCACGTCGCCGAGGTTGACGATGATGGCGTTGTTCTCGGCGAGCTTGAGCAAGTCCTTGGCACGGCCCGAGGCCTCGCGTTGCTGCGCGGCTTTCAGCGCGGTTTGCAGCTCCTTCTGCTGCGCGAGCAGGGCATCGAGCTTCTTCTCCAAATCGCTGCTGCCTTGGGCGGCAACCTTGCCCGCGAGCAGCTTCAACAAATCGGCATCGGCGCGCGCGGCGTTGTAGGCTTCGAGGCCAGCGATGGCTTCGATGCGGCGCACGCCGCTGGCTACGGCGCTCTCGCTGACGAGGCGGAAAAGGCCGATCTCACCGGTGCTGCGGATGTGGGTGCCGCCGCAGAGTTCCATGCTCCAGCCATCGAGCTTGTTGCGCTGCCCACCGATCTGCACCACGCGAACGAGGTCGCCATACTTCTCGCCGAACAAGGCCATGATGCCGCTGTTGGCCTTGGCTTCCGCGTAGGGCACTTCGGTCCAAGAAACAGGCTCGTTGGCGACGATGCGCTCATTCACCAGACGCTCGATGTCGATGAGCTGCTGCGGGGTCAGCGCGGCGTTGTTGAAGTCGAAGGTCAGCTTGTCAGGCGTCACGGATGAGCCCTTCTGCGTGGCGTCCTTATTGACGACTTCATGCAGCGCCCAGTGCAAAATATGCGTGACGCTGTGGTGGCGCGAGATGGCTGCGCGGCGCTCGGCATCAACGACGAGGCGCACCGTGGCATCGACAGCCGGGGCTTCATCGCCATCAAGAAAATGCAGCCAGGTGTTGCCCACCTTCGTGGTGCTGGTGATGGGGAAAGTATTCGCCCCAATGATGAGCTGGCCGCTGTCGCCGATCTGTCCGCCCATCTCGGGGTAGCAGGTGGAGACATCGAGCACCACAGCGATCTTGTCCTTCATGCTGACGATTTCGAGCACCTTCACATCGGCTTCGAGCGTGTCGTAACCGATGAACTGGGTCGGTGCCTTGGTCTCGATCTCGCTGACGGAGACGACTTGCTTGTTCTTCTTGCCAGCCTCGCGAGCGCGCTGCTTCTGCTCTTCCATGAGCGTTTCGAAGCCAGCCGTATCGACGGTGAGGCCGCGCTCTCGGGCCATGAGTTCGGTGAGGTCGAGCGGGAAGCCGTAGGTGTCGTAGAGTTTGAAAGCATCTTTTCCGGAGATCATCCTCTTGAGCTTTCCATCTGGTGATAGGCCAACCGAGTAGCCGCGAAGTTCCATCGGAGAACCTTTCTCATCGACAGTTAATAAGGTCGCTCCTTCTAATGGGATCGGAGCAAGCTGACTGTTGAATCGTTCAATGAATTCCACAATGTCTTCAAAGATCGCGATGCCATTATCCAGCGTCCGGTTGAAGCTCTCCTCCTCCACCTTCAGCACCGCCTTGATCGCGTCCTTCCGCGTTCGCAATTCGGGGAATACATCCCCCATCTCCTTCGCCAGCACATCGACGAGCTTGTAGAAGAACGGCTCCCTAAACTCCAGCGTGCGGCCATACTTCACGGCTCGGCGCAGGATGCGGCGCAGGGTGTAATTGCGGTCGGAGTTGCCGGGTTGGATGCCGTCGGCGATGGCGAAAGACAGGGTGCGCAGATGGTCGGCGATGACGCGGAAGGCGACGTCGATCTTCTCTTGCTCGGTCACGGGCACCACGTTGCCTTGGGCGTTGGCTTTGGGCAGCGTCGAGGCATAGACCTTGCCGCACATCTTGGTCAGCTCGTCAAAGATCGGCTTGAAGACATCAGTGTCGTAGTTGCTGATCTTGGCGTTCTCGAAGTCGGTGAAGTTCTTCGTGCCTTGGATGATCGACACCACGCGCTCGAAGCCCATGCCAGTATCGACGTGCTGCGCGGGCAGTGGGACGAAGCTGCCATCGGGGTTGGCGTTGTACTGGATGAAGACGTTGTTCCAGATTTCGATGCAGCTCGCGTCGCTGCCGTTGACCAGCAAAGCACCCGCGCGCTGGCGGGCTTCATCCAGCTCCACGGGGCCGGGGGTGAGGTCGATGTGGACCTCGGTGCAGGGGCCGCAGGGGCCGGTGTCGCCCATCATCCAGAAGTTGTCCTTCTTGTTGCCGTTGACGATGTGGATGTCGGGATCGAGGCCGATGCTGCGGAATTTTTCGGCCCACAAATCCCAGGCCTCGGTGTCGCGCTCAGCGGGGTCGCCCTTGCTCGCGTCGGGCTGGTAAATGGTGGCGAAGACGCGGGTCGGCGGGAACTTCCACTTCTCGATAATCAGCTCCCAAGCCCAGCCGATGGCCTCCTTTTTGAAGTAGTCGCCGAAGCTCCAGTTGCCCAGCATCTCGAAGAGCGTGTGGTGATAGGTGTCCAGGCCCACGTCTTCCAAGTCGTTGTGCTTGCCGCCTGCGCGGATGCACTTCTGTGTGTCGGCAGCACGGGTGGGCAGGCCTTTGTGCAGCACGCCGGGCCAGGTATCCACATCGGCACTGCGTTCGCCGAGGAAGATGGGCACGAACTGATTCATCCCCGCGTTGGTGAAGATGCGCGCGCCGTCGCGGCTGGTGTAGCCGACGTTGTCGCTGGGCACGATGGTGTGCTGCTTGGACTTGAAGAAGTCGAGGAAGGACTGGCGGATTTGGGCGGAGGTCATCATGGCGAGGGGCGGGGCGGAGTCTTGGCGGAGAGGAATAAGGAAGATGAAATAAGCAATAAGGGGCGGACTGGGGCGCTTGCTTTGCGGGCGGGGAAAAAGGGCGCGTAGTATGGCGCGACTGCTTCGGCTGGCAAGCCTCCCGTAGCTTCTCGCTGGGGAGTAATCCTGTGCCCAGGTCGAGGCCCAAGACAGGGGCACGGGAACGAAAACAGCTTTTCTTCAAAAAGTTTTACTTCGCTGTTACTGGGAAAAATGGACGCCCTAGAAGGCAATGAACAGACGAGTCACCTGATGCAGGAACGGCCCGACTAAAATCCTCTGAATAAATAAAAGTTAAAACCAGTCCGACTCACCCCATGAAAACATCAATCCTCCCCTCCCCCTTGCGCATCCTAGTGGCAGCGCTTCTCACCATCGGTAGCGCAGTTCCTGCGTTGCAAGCTTCTGACATCGACATCCGCAGTGGTAGCTACTCCTTCAGCGGTGCCTCGCAGTACTTCAGCAGTGGCACGGCCCAAAGTGGCTACTACACCAATCTCGGTTCGGGCTACTACCAGAACGGCAGCATGACCTCCGTCGTAAAGAACAACAGCTCCAACCGCAGCGGCACCGTCTGCCTTGTGATGTGGCGCAATGACTACATCGGCGCGACCTCTGGCACGGCGATGATGTCCCGCAAGTGGGGTGGTTATAGCGATGGCACCTTCCTCGGCTACCAAACCTGGACTTGCACCAAGGCTGGCTATCGCAAGGTCGTTAACAAATATGGCTACGCTTCCTTCCAGGCCCTCGAGTATGTGGGCGGTGGTTCGTGGGCGGGTCGCGATGAATTGTTCTTTTCGACGTACTCCCGCTGGTAGTCGCCTAGCGTAGCTCTGGGGGCCGCTCTGCTGGTTGCAGAACGGCCCCCTTTCTATTAACACCTTTGCCATTCCTTTATGAATCGCTCTATCCTTTTTGCTATCTCTGTCAGTGCCTTGGCTGCTGTGGCTGGCGCGGGCTTTTGGTTGGGCAGCCAGTCCTCGCCTGCTGTAGTTGTAACCCCTCCACCACCTCCACGCTCGTTGACCCCAGGGGCAACCACAGAAGCCAAAGCCACCCCGAAGCCCTCGGCATTATCGCTGGATCAAGCCATGGCCATCGCACTGCCCAAAGATCGCATGGAAGCCATTGCGCTCGCAGCCAGTGCCGCCGTCGCGTCCAGGGATGTGGCCGCACTCACTGAGATGGCAAAAAGTATCCTGGCTCCCGATGATCGTATGGCATTTGTGCAGGCCACAGTCGCCGCCCTCAGCAAGCGTGATCCAGCGGCGGCGCTGGCGTTTGCGAAGGGATTGCCCAGCTCGGCCTTTCGCGCTGACGCCATCGGGGAGGCTCTGCAAGGTATGGCGGAGCGCAATCCAGTCGGGGCGCTGGGTGAGGCGCTGACATCGCTCACTGGACTGGACTATCACAATGCCGTGATCGGCATCGCCGGGGTGTGGGGCCGGGTGAATCCCCAGCAAGCCATGCAATGGAGCGGCACGCCCGCCGCAGCCTCTGTGCGCAATGAAGTGCTGGAAACGATCGCTTCGCAGTGGGCACGCACGCAGCCCCAGCAAGCGCTGAATGCCCTGGGGGGCCGACCTGCGGACGAGACGGGCGTGCTCGGGTACAACGCCGTGCTGGGCACCTGGGCGCAGACGGATCCCCAAGCTGCCGTGCAGTGGGCCAGCCAGAATGCTGCCAGACTGGGCAGCGAGCGCCCGCTGGAGATTGCACTGATGAACTGGGCAGGGCACGATCCCGCTGCGGCCACGGCCTCGCTGGGCGCGATGAATCAACCTGAAATGCAGCAACGAATCGCCCCGCAACTCGCCTCCCAATGGGCAACCACAGAGCCTATCCAAGCCACGCGCTACGCGAGCACGCTGCCCGCCGGTGCTACGCGCACCCAAGCCGTGGGTGCGGCCGTAGAAAGCTGGGCAGGCTATGCGCCTAGCGATGCACTGAGATGGGCCGCAGCCCTGCCTTCCGTCGCTGACTATCGGACGCTAGCCATGCAAACGGCAGCGCAGGCGGCCATGGAGCAGTCGGGTGGCCAGCCTGACCGTTTTCTAGCCAACCTACCGCCGAACCAACGCGCCGAAGTGCAGGCGCTGTTCAGCCAAATGGAGCCTCCTGCGACCAATAATGTGTCTCAATGATGCGCAGCGTGCGTGCTGGTTACTCGTTTAGCTTGGCGATGAGGAAGTCATGGATTTGGCCATGGGTTACGCCTGGAGCGCCGGGATAGACCAGCTCGCAGGAGACGCCGTTGGCTTTCAAGTGCTCTTCGAGTTTCACCCCAAAATTTGCACTGTGGGTGGGGTCGCGTTGCTCTTGGCCAAGGGCTGGCGCTGCGCCGTAGGTCATGTAGATCGCGGGGTCGTCGCTGCTCACATGCTCGTAGGGCGAGTATTCCTTGATCCAGGGCAGCACTTGCGCTCGTGCCTCGAAAAAGAGCTGAAACTGGGTGTCGCGAGTCTTGTTGTCCTTGGGGTCGGGCATGAAGCCGAAGGCATGGCCGCCGTAGCGACTGTTGGGCGTCCACTCGCGCATCTGCTTGGGGTCGAGTGTGGTCTGCGCACCGTTCACCGCAGCACAGTAGAGTCGGGTCGATTCACGCGCGATGGGGTCGCTACTCTTGGGGTCGGCCATGTCATTGTGAAAAGCCAACCACAGGCTGGAGCAAGCACCCGCAGAGCCTCCGCTCGCGCCAATGCGCTTTTTATCGAGGTTCCACTCGCCTGCTTTGCTGCGCACAAATTGCAGCGCCCGAGCCGCGTCGTGCAGTGGCCAGGAGACGGGCGGTTTCACCCCTGCGGTGATGGCTTCGCCGATGAAACGATACTCCACCGACACGACCGAGATGCCAGCCGCGAGGCATTCCCTGAGCCCGCCTGGGCCTGCCTTGCTGCCTGCGACCCAGCCACCGCCATGGATGAAGAATAGCAGCGGCGTGGGCTTTGCCGACTCCGCCTTGTAAAAGTCGAGCACTTGCTTGGGATCCGAGCCATAGGCCACATTCGCTAATGTGGGCGGCAGTGGGGGGACGACTGGTTTTGCCGGGGCAGCGGCTTTCTGTGGTGTCTCTGGCTTAGCCGTGGACGCGGGAGGAGCGGCGAGGACAGAGGGCATCGAGCTAACGAGCAGCCCGAGGGAAACGATGAGGGTGGTGAGGCGAGGATTCATAGAGCACCGTGACAATCTTCGCGAGGGTGCCCGACCTTCCGCCTTTTTGCTCCGGCAGGGCTGCTAGAAATCGAGGAAGATTTCGGCGCGACGATTCTTGGAGCGGCCTTCAGGGTTGTCGCTGCCATCGGACTTGATGTTTTGGTCGAGTGGTGAGGCTTTGCCGAGACCCTCGGTGACGACTTGGTCGGGGGCGACGCCGAGGGCGACGAGTTCCTCTTTCACGGCCTGGGCTCGCCCACGGGAGAGCCCCATGTTGTAGCCATCGGTGCCGAGGGCGTCGGTGTGGCCCGTGATGTGTAGCTTGCGCGAACCATTGGATTTCAGCAGGCCAGCGACGATTTCGAGCTGTTTCTTGGCGCGAGGATGCAGCCCGGATTGATCATACTCGAAGTAGAGAGCCAGGGACTCGCCGCCTTTGGGGTTCTTGACGATGGGGGTGTAAGGCACGCCCATTTTGTCGGCAGACTTGGCAAAGGAGCTGAGCAGGTCGGAGAGGTTAAGCCCGACGATTTGCCAGGGTTTGTCCTCGCCCGAGCGTTGCATTTCGACGCCGAACTCGGTCTGTTGCTGGAGCTTCTCAGACTGCACCTGAGCGATGACCCAGGAGACTTGAGGGCTGGCGACGGTGATGACCATGGGCTTGTTGGGCTTCAGTTCGTACTGCCCTTCTTCAAAGACGATGCACAGGCCCGCGAGCTTCTGCGGTGAGACTTTCGTGACGTCGATGAACTTGCGTGCTGCGACAAAGTCGAGCCGCAGCAGGGCTTGCACAAAATCGCTGGCGTAGCTGAGCGAGTCGGCCTGGGCATCGACGACGAAGAGCGGATTGCCGACCTTGCTGGGGGCCGCCATGGCAGGCGGTGTGCCAGCCTTGTCGCTAGGCGCTGGGGCTGCATTGGCTGGCGCGGTGTTGTTGGCCATGGCGAGGCCGGGCGGTGCCTGGGCGATGGCGGCAAGCAGTTCCTTGGGCAGGTGAAATTGCGCGATCTTCCAGCCCATCTTGGGGTCGCGATCCACATCCACTTGGAGACTTAGCGAGGGCAGCGTTTCCCCCGGCTTGATCAAGGGGATCGACAGGCGCGTGGCGTCGCCCACTTGGCCGAGCAGCATCACCTTGTCTTCAGGCCCGATTTTGTAGCCTAGGCCATTGATGATTTTATCCAGCACGGCAGCAGCAGCGGCGGCGCGACTTGTATCGGTCGTGGGGGCTAGGCGTGCAGCCCCAGCCATGTCTCCCGTGGCCAGACTGTGGGCGAGTGCTTTGCCAAGATCGAGTGGACGAGCAAATCCTGGGCTCGGGATATTGCTAGCGGGTGGTGAGCTAGGCGGAGGCGTACCCGGCGCTGTCTGCGGCTCGGCGGGCGGAGTCACCGCCAGCTTGCCACTTGCCGGAGGGGCGCTGGACGCTGGGGTGCCGCTGGCCGTGGCGACCACGGCTGGGGCGCTAGGGGTGACGATTGTTTGGGCTTCGAGTTTTTTACGGGTGTAGAAATAAAAGATGCCGCCACTGATGAGCATCGCGACGATGATGATGACAATGGGAGCCGCACCTCCACGGGGGTGAGTTAGGGGTTTTTTTCGAGAGCGAGGATTGGAGGGGAGCATGGTTGGGAGGAGGAGGCGGGTGAGGGAGGGTATCGTCTAGCACAAAGTTTGCCATTGTTGCACGTTGTGAGGCAAGCTCAATCGGCGTGCCAGGAGGGCAAGGCCACATGGATTTAAAGATTGTTGAATAGGGTGTGCCAGCGATCTCTGAGCTTGCGCATTTGCTTACCCCAAGGCATTCACAGCGTCATGGGTGTTGCCTTTCACGCTGCCCATCATTCACCCCCTGCCCAATCTGGGGAACTCAAATTTCAGAAACGCCCTCGCCTCTTTTTAGCTCATGGTTCGCCTCATCACCCATCAAGCCCAAGTCATCGACTGGAACGACGAGAAGCTTTACCCCTTCCCCGACAACCTGATTTTCCTCGACCTGCTAAACCCTACTCGGGCAGAAGAACTGGAGGCCGAGAAGTGGCTAGAATACTCGCTGCCCACGCGCGAGGAGATGCAGGAGATCGAAGAATCCAGCCGCCTCTACATCGAAAACGGGGCGCTCTACATGACGGCCTGGGTGCCCGTCGGGCTCGATACGCCGGATCCCGAAACCACAGCGATCACCTTCGTCATCAGCCAGGATTGTCTGGCGACCGTCCGCTACGCCGATCCGCAAAGCTTTCGCAATCTCACGGAACAGGCGCGTCGCCTGTGCGCCCTGCCCGTCACCTCGGATGCCGTGTTTCTTCTGCTTGTAGAACTCATCGTCGCACGTATCGCCGATGGCTTGCAGGGTGTGGAGGCTGATCTCAAGCGGGTCTGCCGCGAAGTCTTTGCCCTGGATCCGCACAAGGCTAATGCTGCCATTGAGCGCGATCTCAGCGATGTGGTGAAGCTCCTCGGCAGGCGCAGTGCTTTGGTGGCTAATCTCCGCGAGAGTCTCGTGAGCATGAACCGCATGTTGCAGTTCTTCCTCAATAATGCCGCCACCTGGATGCGGCCTGAACTCTCGGCCCAGTTCCGCACCGCCGTGCGCGACGTGCGTGCTCTGGACGAGTACACCAACCAGCAATCGCACGAGATGACCTTCCTGCTGGATAGCACCCTGGGCCTGATTAACATCCAGCAGAATCAGATCATCAAAATCTTCACCGTGGCCAGCGTGCTGTTCATGCCACCGACGCTCATTGCCTCCATTTACGGGATGAATTTTGAGCACATGCCGGAACTCAAGCAGGCCATCGGCTACCCCTTGGCGCTGGTCTTGATGGTGCTCTCCGCCATCGGTCCGATCTGGTACTTCCGAAAGAAGAAGCTGCTTTAAGACTCGGAGTTACTTGGCCCCATCCCAGAGAAAATGCACTAGCCGGATGTCGGTGGCGCGTTGCTTGGCATCGGCGGCGCGGGCACCGCTGGACTGCGCGAGCTTCTCGGCGATGCGGGCGGCGGCCTCCCATTGCTGGGTCTGCTCCAGGAGGCCTATGGCCTGAAAGCCAGCTAGGTAATACCACTGAAACTCAGCGGGGGTCGTCGGTGCCGTGAGGGGTTCGCTGCCGACAGAAACCACGTCGTAACAGGCTTCCAGACTCTCGCCAACACGGCCTAACTCCTTGAGCGCACGGCTTTTCATAAAGCCCAAACGCGCGGCCCAGAGGTAGGGCAAAGATTTATCCTGAAGCGTCTCGGTGAGCAAGGTGACGGTGGCCTCGATGCTGCGTGGGTCGCTCTTTCCGAGGAGCAGGAGTAGCTCTGCCTTCTCCGCGATGAGGCTGAGGCGGACGTTGGCTTTTGCCTCGGGTTGGTCGAGTAGAGACTCGATCATGCTCAGGGCTTCCGTCTCCTGGCCGAGGCGGCGCTTGGCTAGCGCTTGGTGCTGGCGTGCGGCGAAGGCGAGTGGCCCGGCGCGTTCAGCGAGTTCATCCCAGAGGTCGATGGCGGCATTCAGCCCCTCGGTGCTGGTGAGGTTCATCGCGGCCTTGCCAGCGAAAAATAAGGCGGCGTCGGCGTATGGCGAATCGGGTTGCTCCTTGTCCAGAAGCTCGAACTGGGTGCGCGCATTGGGATAGTCCTCCAGGCGATAGTAGGCTTCGCCGACCTTCATGCGGACTTCGGCAGCATGCGCGGACTTGGGCCAGTGTTCGAGGAAGGTGGTGCCTTCGCGTGTGACGAGCGGGAGTTCACCCGCCGCTTCGCGCATCCACACACGCACGTAGCCGATGCGCTCAGCGAGGTGCGGCGGGAGATTGGGCGAAGCAGCGGCAGCGGCGAGAGCTTCGCTGGCGGGCTTCACACGAGGAGGGACATCAAGCAGAGCGATCTCGGCGAGGGCGATGTGGGCCTCGGGGCAGCGGGGATTCTGCGGATTCTCACGCACAAAAGTACCGAGGCTGATCTCAGCCGAGAGGTCACCTTTGGCCGCGAGTTGCAGAGCTTGGTCGAGCTTCACATCAGCGGCGTCATTGATGAAGGGGACAGGTTTTGCCGAAGGAGGCGGTGGCGTCACTGGCAAGGCCTGGGCCACGGGCGTGAGTTGCGTAATGAGGCTGGCCAGCGCCACTTTTTCACCCGCTTGAATGGCGGCAATGGCGGCATTGTAGAGGGCACGCCGGTGACTGGTGCCATCGGATTCCACAGCCGCTGCTTGGGTGAAAAGGGCGAGCGCCTCGGTGTACTCACCACGGGCAAAACGGATCATGCCGACGAGAAAGTCCACCACCGAGGCGTCGCCGCTGCCGAAGTCCTGTCGCCAGCGCTGGGCGAGATCGAGTACGCGCTGGTCAGAGTGCGCGGCCCCATGAAGTTGCATGGCGAGACGCAGGGCATCATTGAGCTTGGCATGGTGCGTGGTCGTTTGGATGAAACCTTCCAACATGCCAAGCGCCTCGGTGTCTCGGCCCGTGCGATACATTTCCTGCGCGATGAACACCTTCGCATGGCCACGACACACAGGCGCGACCGATGAGGCAAGCCAGGCGATGGCAGCGTCCATGAGCTTTTTTTCAGCCTTGGTGCTGATGGCGATGCGGCTCAGCAAATCGAAGGCCTCGGCCCAGTAATCGGTGTCGGTGCGGTTCCCCAGAATGCCAAGGGTGAGGGAATTCATGAAGCTAACGAGCAGCGTCTGCCCCTCGGCACGGCCCTGCCGCCAGAGGACTTCAGCGAGCAGGATGGTGGCGCTATCGTGCAGGCGTTCGCTCGCTGTTTTGAGGGCAAGCAGTTGGCGCAGCAGCACTTCGGCTTGTGTTAAAAGACCTTTCTCCGTGAGGGCTCGGGCGCGGAGGTACTGCACCTTGCCATCGACCTGGATCTTCTCTCGCTCAAGGCGCTCATAGACGGTTTGGGTGCGATCCGAGCCCAGCTCCAGTTCATTAAAGAGCAGCCGCGAGTAGCGTGCGATTTCAGCATTGCTATCGCTGCGCAAGTCCTTGCACTCGCGACGAGCGCTGCCCTCACGTCCCTGGCCGATGAAGGCGTGGGATGCACCCAGCTTGGCATAGGCGGCGAGTGGGCCTGTAGGCGGGTAGTTGTGGAAGGCTGTCTCGGCGTCAATAAAGCTGCCTGTGAGCAGCAACGACTGCCCTCGCCAGTAGGGCGCATCAGGAAAATCATGCGCGTCGATGAAGCGTAGCGCTTCAGCAGCATTGCCGCCACGCACGAGCGTTTCAGCAACCAACGCGGTGAGCATAAGCCGCTCTTTTTTAGACCATTTTTGTGACTCGAGGAGCCGCCGCCATTTGACCGCTGCGACCTCATAAAGACCGTCAGCCTGCGCCGCATTCGCCGCGATGAAGAGAGGCTGTTCGGCGAGCTGGGCTTGGGGCTTTGCGTCCTCGGCCACGACGAGAGTCGCTGTGCCGAAAAGCACGAAGAGGCCCGTGCGGAGCAACGCCCAGCGAGCCAGTAATGTTGTAACAGAGAGCCAAACCATGAGTCCCCGATGGTAATGTAGAGGATTCATTGGGGCAATGCAGATGTGCAGGGGCGCAGCTACTTGCGAAAGATAAAGAACACCGCGCCACACATGCACAATGCAGCCCAGAGATAGTCCCACTTCAGCGGCTGCTTCATGTAATAGAACACGAAGGGCACAACCACGGTCGGCGTGATGACTTCCTGGACGATCTTGAGCTGAGGCAACGATAGCGACTCACTGCCGATGCGGTTGGCCGGCACTTGCAGCATGTATTCAAAGAAGGCGATGCCCCAACTCAACAAAGCCGCGATGAACCAGGGCTGCGACTTCATGTCCTTCAAGTGGGCATACCACGCGAAGGTCATGAAGACATTCGAGGCGCAGAGCAGTCCGATGGCTTTGACGAGGGGCCAGTTCATAGGGCAGCTCACTAACGGAGAGGTGAGGCGCGTGCAAGACTTCAACTTGAGGTATGGTTGGCTTGTATAAATTACAGATCGTCACCTCAACGCCATGTCTGAAAAACTAACTCGAAAGGCAGTGTTTAAAGATGTAGCCAAACTGCGCCTCGATGATGCCTCTCAACTGCTTAAAGAGAAGAGATTCAACGGAGCCATATATTTGTTGGGCTACGCGATTGAATGCCATTTAAAGTTTGCCGTTTGTGAGAGGAACGAATGGAACGAGCTACCCGAGAAAATCCCACAAGGAGGCAAGCAAGTTAACCTCTACGTGCATAATTGGGATGTCTTGGTGGAGGCAGCACAACTCAGACCGCTGTTGAACCGCAAACCACTAATCTTTGCCGCCTACTCGGCGATGGTCGAGCAATGGGGGCCTTCGCTCAGATACAGAACAAAGCTCTTCAGCAAAACAGAAGGGCACAGACTTTACAAGCAACTGGAAGAGCTTTATCAGTTTTTCAGAGAATCCGTGCCATGACTCAGACATTAGCCACCCCCAAGCCAAAGACGCCCTTTCCAAGGGCAAAGATACGCAAGGCCGTAGCAACAATTATGCCGCCACAACGTGCGTTCACGTTGCATGTTAATGACTCCAGCGTTGGTACAGCAAAAATTGTCCGCATCGTAACTGATGCATGGAAAAACGAACACGCGGCAGAGCGCATACTTAGGATCATGGATGCCGTGAATTCAAAGCTGAACCGTGATGAGCAAAGGCGCGTGCTTCGTTACAGTGTGCTGACCCCTGAAGAATACCGACAGGTTGTGTTGGGGAAATAGCCTCGCAAGGCCAACTCAGCTTGCCCGATTCACCGCGCTCACCACCGCTTTGATCGACGCCAGTTCGATGTTCGTGTCCTCACCTGCACCCCAGAAGGTTTGGCCATTGAGCAGCTTGATCTGGATGAAGGCGAGGGCGCTCGCGGCGGTACCTGCGCTGAGGCTTTGCTCGCGGTAGGTGATGACCTCGAAATCCGGCGAGCCAGCGTCGGTGATGAGTGCATCCGCGAAGGCGGCGATGGGGCCATTACCTTTGCCGTGGATGGCTTTCTCGATGCCATTTTTGACAATGCTACAGCGGCAAGCGAAGACGCCGTCCACACCATCGGCATGGAAATGGTGCAGGCCGAAAGGCTCCTCGCGCTCGATGTACTCGCGCCAGAACATGCCCTTCAACTCCTGCGCCGTGACCTCGCGCCCAAGCTTGTCCACCAAGTCATTCGCCACGGGCCCGAACTCGCGCTGCATGTCCTTCGGCAGCTCGATGCCGAACTCGCTCTCCAACAAATACGCAACGCCTCCTTTGCCGCTCTGGCTATTCACGCGGATGACCTCGCGGTACTCGCGGCCCAGATCCTTAGGGTCGATGGTGAGGTAGGGCACGTCCCAATGCTGCGAGGTGCTAGCTTTTTCCCTCGCATCGAGCCCCTTCTGGATGGCGTCTTGTTTGGCAAAGCAAAACATTTTCTCCCAGCCCACGAGCCCCTTTTTAATAGCATCCTGATGACTGCCGCTGAACGCGGTGAAGACCAGTTCGCCGGCATACGGATGGCGTGGCGGCACCTCCATGCCCGTGCAGCGCTCGTACATGTTGATGAGGTCGTTCATGCGGCCAAAATCGAGCCCAGGGTCGATGCCGTGCATGTAGAGATTCATCGCTACCTGCACAATGTCGAGATTGCCCGTGCGCTCGCCATTGCCAAACAAAGTGCCCTCCACACGATCCGCGCCCGCGAGCAGTCCCAGCTCGGTGGCGGCAGTGCCTGTGCCACGGTCGTTGTGCGTGTGCAGGCTGATGATGAGGCTGTCGCGGTTGCGGATGTGGGTACACATCCACTCAATCTGGTCGGCATACACATTCGGCCCTGCGACCTCGACGGTATCGGGCAGATTGAGGATCATCTTCCGCTCCGGCGTCGGCTGCCACACGTCCATGACGGCCTCGCTGATCTCCTTGGAAAACTCGACCTCAGTAGCGCTGAAGCTCTCGGGCGAGTACTGCAAGCGCACGTTGGTGCCCGTGCTCTCCAGGCGATGGATGCGATCCTTGATCATTTTGGCCCCCTTCACGGCCATGCCGAGGATGTCCTTTTTCTCCAGGCCGAAGACGTAGCGACGCTGCGCGGGCGAGGTGGAGTTGTACATGTGGATGACCACATTTTTTGCGCCCATCAACGACTCGACCGTCCGCTCGATGAGGTCTTCACGAGCTTGCACCAGCACCTGCACGGTGACGTCATCGGGGATGCGATTGCCTTCGATGAGGCGGCGGTTGAAGGCGAACTCCGTGTTCGACGCCGAGGGGAAGCCGACCTCAATCTCCTTGAAACCACACTTCACCAGCGCATCGAACATCTCCAGCTTCTGCCCCACATTCATCGGCACCGCGAGCGCCTGGTTGCCATCGCGAAGATCCACGCTGCACCACTGCGGTGCGTGGGTGGTCGTGCGGCTCGGCCATTGGCGATTCGTGATCGGAATGGACGGGAAGGGTTGGTACTTAGTGGCTGGGTTCTTCAACATGACGGTGGAAAAAAAGGCAAGGGGATGGCAGAGGCATGACGCAACAGCGTTGCCCCTGCAAGCTCGGCACCGTGGCGAGGCTAGGCCGTGAATCAAGGCGCGACGCGGGCGGTCGCCTTTGGTTTAAAGCACCTCACACGCCTCACTCAAAGTGCATCTGGCCGATGTCTGTGCGACGTTGCAGCCCATCGAAACGTATGCCCTCGGCACTCGCATAGGCGGCGGTTCTCGCCTCAACTCGCGTGCTGCCCTGCGCCACGACTGCCAGCACACGGCCACCATTCGTCTCGAAATCACCTCCTGCGTTTTGCTTGGTGCCGCAGTGGAAAACCTTTGCGCCCGCGACCGTTTCTAGGCCGCTGATCACATCGCCACTGCGCGAGGATGCCGGGTAACCCGCGCTGGCGAGGATGACGCAGATGCTCCAGCCTTCCGCGAAGGAAATGTGCTCGGGCGTGAGCATCCCCTTCGCCCCAGCGAGGCAGTACTGGGCGAAGTCACCGCGTAACATCGGCAGCACAGCCTCAGCCTCGGGGTCGCCGAAGCGGCAGTTGAACTCGATCATCTGCGGCCCGTCGGGCGTGAGCATGATGCCAAAGTAGAGGAAGCCTCGGTAACGCATCTGGTCTTTGATTAACCCCGTGACCGTGGGCATCACCAGCTCGCGCTCGATACGCTGCATCAGCGCAGGCTCAGCGAGATCGCGCGAGGCCACCGCGCCCATACCACCCGTATTCGGGCCTTGGTCGTTATCGCGGATGCGCTTGTAGTCGCGCGCAGGCATGAGGATGTGATACTGCTCATCACACACGCTGACAAAGATGCTGATCTCCGGCCCGGTGAGGCACTGCTCGATAAGGAGTCGTCCAGGGCCAAACAGCTTCCGCGTGAAGACATCGTCGAGGAAAGCCTCAGCTTCCGCAGCATCGGGGCACACGGCCACGCCCTTGCCTGCGGCGAGCCCATCGAACTTCAGCACGATGGGGTAGCGATCTATCGCAGCGAGCGCCTCCGCCTTCGAGTCACACACACTGAAGGCCGCCGTGGGGATGCTGTGCCGTTGGAGGAAGAGCTTCGCAAAAATCTTGCTCGCTTCGAGCTGTGCCGACTCCTTGCGCGGCCCCCAGCAAGGGATGCCCGCCATCTCGCACATATTCGCCAGTCCTTCATCCTTCACCAGCCAAGCCTCCTCGCCAGCCACACACAGGTCGATGCCCTCGCGCTGCATAAAGGCGATCAACTCACCCAGGTCACGGGCCTGCACCCGCGTCGCCAGCGTCGCAATGGCATCGCTGCCCGGCCAGGCAAAGAGTTGGGTGGGCGTGGGAGATTCATGGAGAGCGGTGAGCAGCGCGTGCTCGCGCCCGCCTTTGCCAGTGACGAGGATTTTCAGCATCGGAGTAGAGTCGGTAAAGTGGGGCCGACTCGATACAAAAGATCAGGCGCTTGTCGCGTGCGAAGTGGGGGGGGCTAGTTCGTCGCAGATTTGCTGAGGAATGGCATTTTGAAGCAGAGTCACCGTCACTATGCTAGTTCCTGTGTTTGGGATCGGCGACCCGCTGCTCTGGCTGTGAGCCGGCCTGTGGTAAAAGCAGAATGCCTACGAGCTAAGGATCGTCTGGCGCAAGAGATACCAAAGCTTCTAAATCTCTGGCCGCTCTCTCCATTTGCTTGCCTAGCCAGTGGCGATGCCGCTAAGCTGTATTAATGACCAAAGAAGCTGCTCTCTGTGCCCTAGGCCTCTTGGCAGGAACTATGGCTGTGCTGGCACACGTCGATCCAGGTGGTGATGGCGGGCCAAGTGTTGCGGTCGAGGACGGGAATTTCGTCATCAGATTCAACTCCAAGACCCAACAGGACAGCAATGAGCGTTCGGCATGGAGGATGGATTTCACGCCTGACGGCAAAGTCTTACTGCCTCGGCACCGCGTTCCGCCTGAGCTTCAAAGGCCACGCTACATCTACACTGAACACGGTGAGCCAGTGAAAGTAATATCGCAGCGTGAAAAGACTGGTGGTAAGTCACGCTTTGTTTTTCATCAAACCAAGAATGGCCAAAGTGCAGTGAGGCCTCTACCCATCGAACCTGTCCAAGATGTCTGGGTCCAAAAGACAACTCTCTTTGGCGACCAAATAGGGTTCACGTGGGCTAATGCGCACGAACCCGTGAGGCTGATGTTTTCCACCGCCTCGACGAAAGGCTTCGTACCGGGCATTACCGTGTTTATTGGAGAGTGTGCGAGCATCTATGATTTCCCCACCGCTTCGAATCCTGTGTGGGCGGCGCAGCGCTGGTGGGTCGCATGGGTGCGAGCCGCACAGACCGAAGAGGAACGCAAAGACCCTCTGCGTGCCTGGCAGATGATGTTGTCGAGCTTTGATCCAACAACCAAAAAGCTAGAGCACAAGACCGTGCCAGGCTTGAGCAACTGGAATACCAGCATCTCCATGAAGACTACTGGCGATTGGTTATGCATTGCGTGGAACGCTTCGATTGATGGCCGCTATCCAGGCATTGCGAAGATCGTCACGGCTTTTGAAATGCTACCTGGGCCTTAGCCTGGCATGTTGACGCAACGAGGGTAGCGCTTCCACTCAAGGCATCTCAAACCCACCAAGCTCGGCGAGCTGCGTTGGCGTAAGGCCTTGCTTGTCTTTGGCATCACGTCGTGCGCCTTTGTCGGTCAGCAACCGTGCGATGTCGATCAAGCCACGCCTCGCCGCCTGATGAAGCGCAGTGCGGCCATTCTCGTCCTTTGCTTCAAGGTTAGCACCGTAGTCGAGCAGCAACTTCACCATCGCAATATCCGTTGTAGCAACAGCAAGGGAGAGCAGAGGGGAGGATTGATCATCGCGCTCAATAGGCTTCACCCCTTTGCTCAGAAGATACTTGGCCACATCGAAATGACCCATCGTTACGGCTCGATTCAGGGCTGTGAAGCGATTGCTCTCAACGCTGTATTCCAGCAACACCTGCACCGCTGGCAGTTTACCCTCCCAGCTCACTGAATCCAATGCTTCGCCGACAGCAGCCGACCACGCCTTGCGGTTAGCTTGGACTTTTTCAAGCAAAAATAGGAGCACAGAAGTACCGCCACTGTTTGCGGCAGATTTGATGAGATTTTGATCGTGACCAATACTGGCAAATGGATCATTTTCCTTTGGTGGTGCTAGCTCTGCGCCGTGGCTCACCAACCACTTCACGGTCGCAAGATCATTTGCCCAAACAGCGGGTGACATGGCTCTCGTCGCCTCGGCTGCATCAACTGGCTTCCAGCCCGAATAGATAAGAAGTTTCAGTGCGCTATCCCTGCCTTTGGCATCAAAGAGGATTTCATTACCCCAGAGCAAGAGCAGTTCTTTTTGCATCGCTAGGTGCGCCTCTTTTGCCGCTCGGTTAAGTAACCATTGGGCTAATTCGGGATAATCGGACTCAATAGCAACCGTGATCGGCAAGCTCCCATCGGCTGTCTTCGCCAACAGCGAGGCACCGTGTTCCAACAACTGTTCAGCAATGTCGCGATGCCCAAATGAGATGGCCAAGTGCAGGGGTTGAAGGCCGCCGCGCATCGCTGCGACGCCAGCTTTATTCGCAGCGACCAGCCTTTTCACATCGGTAAGGCGGTGTGTAGCAATAGCATCGAAGAGATCGTCATCGGCTTTCGCCAAAGGTGGTGCCAGTGAACCATCGGATAGCCCAGCCGGTGCGGATTTAAGAACCCCGGCGCGATGCGTGGCTATTTCATTAGCGGTCATGCCGCTTTTATTCTTGAGTAAAGGATCCGCCCCGGCTTTGAGCAGAAAAGACGACATCGAATCAGCGCCAATCAATGCTGCAAAAATCAGCGGAGTACGCCCCATTGAATCGACAGCATTAATATCCCCACCCGCTTTGTGTAGGCTTTGCGCAATCGCTTTGTCATTCATAAGCACCGCCCACGACAGCAGGGGCAGGCCATCCACTGTCGCAGTTCGCACATCGACCATACGCGGCAGGAGCTGACGTGTGATAGAACCCACACTCTGGTGCGACATGAAGTGATCAAGCGTGGCCCGCACCAAGCGAGCGAGCGAGGCTGCCGCATCGACTGGCACCGCGCCCGCGCGGAGCAAGGTATCCACAGATGGCCATGACTCGGCGGCAAGCGCGTGATCAAGTGCGGTAAGCTGAGCGTGATCACGCATCGCAACCTTTGCGCCAGCTTTTAACAGCAGCTTCACGATCTCATGCACCGGATCATCGTCACTTCCTGATGCCATCCTATTCACGATCAGTGCATCTGGGCCTTCCTTCGCCTTCACCGCGAGCGTCAGCGCAGTCATGCCGTTCTCATCGACTGCATGAACGTTGGCCTTGTGCTTGATTAGCCATGCCAACATCTCTGCATTTGGTGCTTCAGCGGCTTCCAGCAAAGCGGTGCGACCTTGGTGATCCGTGGCGTCGATGTTGATACCGAGGCTGATCAGTCGGTTCCAGAAAGCATTGCGCTCATCCTCATTAATTCGCCAATAGCCCCAGCTTCGTGCGGCAGCCTCGTGCAAAAGAGTGCGGCCCTTCGCATCAGTCCCTCTTGGGTCGATACCTGCATTGACGAAGTAATCCACGATGTCGAGATGCAGAGTGAAAACTGCTGCCGCCATAGCTGAATGGGTTGGCTTGCTGCCAAGTTTGACCAACATCTGAACCGTGCTCAATCTAGATCTGGAAGCAGCAGACAGAGCCGCTTCATCATGCGCGTGAATATCTGCGCCGAGCGACACGAGCAACTCAAACATCGACTGGGTTCCCATTTCTGATTCACGTGCAATGCCATCGGTTACCCCACCTGCAGCCACTTCGAGGGCTAAAGGATCGCCGCTATTGAGCTTCGCCCCTTTAGCGATGAATAGCTTTACGATCTCATTGTGCCCTCGCTTTATGGCTTCGTGAAAGGGCAGCGATTGATAGTTCAATGACTCAGCATTCGGACTCACACCTTCATTTAGCAGGAGCCTCACTTGATCAAGGTCGCCACGCTCACAGGCTTGATACAACTCCGTCACCCTCTCCTGCTCAGACTTCTGGGCAAAGACTGAGGTGCAGCCCATAACTGCAAAAAGGAGCAGAACAAAACAACCCGAGTAATTCATGTCCTGGAGCCTAGGCCATGAAGCCTGGCTCTGAGAAGCGCAATATCTCGACAATAAGGAACGCCTCACCCCAGCTTCGCTAGCACCTGCGCCACGGTGTTTTCCACGGTGAGGCCGTGTTTCTTGCGCAGGATCGCGGGGGTGCCGTGTTCGACGAATTCATCGGGCCAGCCGACGCGGGCGACGGGCGTGGTGATGCCTGCGGTGCTCAGGAGTTCCATGATGGAGCAACCGAAGCCGTTGGCGAGGACGTGGTCTTCCAGCGTGCAGACGACCTTCACCTTCTTGGCGTAGGCTTCGATGCAGGTGGCGTCGAGCGGCTTGATCCAGCGGGGGTTGATGAGCGCGACGCTGAGGCCTTTGGCTTCGAGTTCGATCTTGGCTTTTTGGGCGATGCTGAACATGTCACCGAGGCCGAGCAGCAGCACATCCGTGCCATCGGCGACGACTTCGGCTTTGCCGATTTCGAGCATCACTGGGTGCTCTTTGGGCGCGACACCGGGGCCGCTGCCACGGGGGTAACGGATGGCGATGGGGCCGTCTTCGTAGTGGGCCATCGTCCAGAGCATATCGACGAATTCATCCTCATCCTTGGGCTGCATGTGGACGATGTTGGGGATGCCGCGCAGGTAGGCAATGTCGAACAGGCCGTGATGCGTGGGGCCGTCGTCGCCGCTCAGGCCGCCGCGATCCATGCACAGGCGCACGGGCAGCTTTTGGATCGCCATGTCATGGATGATCATGTCGATGGCTCGCTGCATGAAGGTCGAGTAAATCGTGAGGAAGGGCTTCAGCCCCTGAACCGCGAGGCCGCAGGCGAAGAGCGCGGCGTGTTCCTCGGCGATGCCTACATCGTAGTAGCGCTCGGGAATCTCTTTCTTGAAAACGCTGAGCCCGGTGCCTCCGGGCATGGCTGCGGTGATCGCGACAATCTTCTTATCCGCCTTGGCGAAGTCGGTGACGCTGCGGGCATAGATCTGCGAATAGGTCGGCGTGGGCGTGCCAGCGACCTCGCCCGTCTCGATGTTGTACTTGCCCAGGCCGTGGAACTTGCCGGGGTCGGCCAGCGCGGGTTTATAGCCTCGGCCTTTCTCGGTGATGATGTGCAGCAGCACGGGGTAGTTCACCGTTTTGAGGAACTCGAAGGTCTTCACCAGCAACGGCAAATCATGGCCGTCGATGGGGCCGAAGTAGCGGATGCCAAATTCCTCGAACAGCACCGACGAGGCGCGTGGCGCATCCGAGGCGGGCAGGAAGATGCCTTTCGCTCCCTCCTCCACCTTGCCGACGATGCGGCGTGCTTCCTTGCCCAGCAGTTGCTCGACGAAGGCCGATGCCTTGGCGTGCAGGTCGTTGAAGGCAGGGTGGGTGTTGATCGCGTTGAAGTACTTGGCGATGGCCCCGACGTTGCGGTCAATAGACCACTCGTTGTCGTTCAGCACGATGATCAATTTCTTGGTGTGCCCGGCGACGTTGTTCAGCGCCTCGAAACTAGGGCCGCAGGTGAAGGCGGCATCGCCAGCCACACAGACGACATGCTCGTCGCTGCCTTTTAAATCGCGGCCCACCGCCATGCCGAGCGCTGCCGAGAGCGCGGTGCCCGCGTGACCTGCGCCGTAGCAATCGTGCTCGCTTTCACTGCGCAGGCAGAAGCCATTGAGGCCTTCGTACTGGCGAATGGTGTGGATGCGATCCCAGCGCCCGGTGAGCATCTTGTGAATGTAGGCCTGGTGAGCCACATCGAAGACGAATTTGTCCTTTGGCGTTTCAAAGACGCGGTGCATCGCGATGCTCAACTCGACGACACCCAGGTTAGGCCCCAAGTGCCCCCCGGTTTCACTGAGCGTCTCGATGAGCGTGCTGCGGATTTTTTCGGCAAGTAATGACAGCTCTTCGAGAGGTAGAGCTTTCAGTTCGGCGGCGGTTTGGATCGTGGGCAAGGAAGCCATGGGGAGTGATTAGAAAAGGCGAATATCGTCGTCCTCGGGTTCAGCAACAGGTGCGGGAGTCGGCTTGCGACGCGGGGCAGGAGCAGCGGTTACAGCAGAACGAGACTTGGCCCCTGTGGCATCAGCAGCCTCGGCAGTGGCGGGATCAAAGGGCGTCAGCGTCGCCTTCTCGGCGGGGGCATCGAGATTGACCGTGATCAACTCAACGCGCTGGCGGGCACTGTCGATGCGCTGGCGGCAGGTGCGCAGCAGGCGAGCACCTTCTTCATAGCTGGTGACCATCTCTTCGAGGGGCATACGTTCGCCTTCCATGCTCGACACGATTTCTTCGAGTCGATCCATGGCTTCCTCAAAGGACACGTCCTCCAGCTTTTGGTTCTGTGCTGCGCTCATTAT
>JANOAR010000066.1:0-1621 GCA_031411235.1 Verrucomicrobiota bacterium
TCGAGTGCAGCGCGGGTGGTCGCCCCCGTGTTCATGAATGACGCGCTGAGCGCCGTGAGCGAACGCTGCCATGCGGCTGCACCGCCGCCCGACGTCGCGTAGTACGCGGCAGCCTTGCCCGCGATCGCGCGATTGAACAAGGCGAACGTCGCGGGCGTGTTGAACCCGGCGAAACCAGCGTGCAGAGCGAACGGGAATGCCGTACCGCCTGCCGTCAGTGCCGTGTTGCCTTCGTCCAGCGTAGCGAGGATGTACTTGTACAACGAATCGCGCGAAACGAATGCCGCGATGTCCGAGGCGTTTTGCTTGACCTCGGTGACGCCTCCGAGCGTGTCGCGGCTCGCTGCGACGACCAACAGTTCGAGACCTTCGATTGTCTTCGCAAAACCCGTTGCCGCGCTCTTCTGCGCTGCGTTGAGCGTCGTCGAACCGGCGACGGAGTTCTTCAGGTTGAACACATCACGCAGGTTGCCGTACGGCGCCCCCCACTCGCCGACCGCAAAGCCGGACGGGTCGAGCTTGTTCGCGCCCACAATCCCGGTCAGGTAGTGGGACGTGTTACGCCCTTCCTGGGGCGTATAGATGTACAGCTCACGACCGAAACGGCCGAAGTCGAAGATCACGCCGCCGCGACCGTTGCGGAGCTGACGGAGCAGGCCGGTCGCCTGCAGCTGCAGCGCCTGCGGATCGGCGCTGGCAGCAACAACCGTCGGCGTGTTCGGATTGGTGACGTTGAGCTGGTCGCTGCTGCACGCGGCGAGTGCCACGGCAGCCAACGACAGCCCAAGTGTGCGGGAAAAGCTCACGGATTTCCTCATGGTGGTCGTCGTCATGGGATCAGAACCCCACGTCGACGCTGAAGAAGAACTGACGGCTCGACGGGAACGGCGCGAGGTCGACGAAGCGGGTGAAGTTCGAGTTGCCGAAGTTGCTGAACTCCGGGTCGTAGCTCCAATACTTCGACCACATCTTGAGGTTACGCCCGCTCAGGTTGAAGCGAAGGCTGTTGGCACCCGGGATCTTCTTTGCCCAGGAATCCGGTGCGGCGTAGTTCAGCGTGATTTCGCGCAGCTTCACGTACGAGCCGCTCTGGACATACGGGCGGATATCGCCGGCGGCGAAGGTCTTGTAGCGCTGCTCACCCAATGCGACGTAGTCACGGGCCTGGCCGCCTTCGTCGAACAGGTTGTTGGTCATGTTCGTGACCGAGCCACCGTTGCGCCAATCGAGGAGCCACGACAGGCTGAACTTGTTCCACGACACATCGTTGCTGAACGTCGTGGTGTGGACCGGGTTCGAGTCGAACAGGATCGTGTCGCGGACTGCGCCGTTCGCGCCAAGTGGAGCGTTGCCCCAGATGAGCGTTGAGCGCGTGTTTGCGGCGATACGGTTACGACCATATGACGCGCCGAACGAGCTACCGGCAGCAAACGACGGAACCGGGATGTTGTCAGTGCGCTGTACGTTCGCGTTATAGATCAAGCGCGACGACCACTCGATCGAACCCTTCCGGAACGGGACAGCGGAAATGACAGCTTCGTTGCCCTGCACGGACAGCTGGCCACCGTTGATGATCTGGTTGCCCAGACCCGACGAAGGCGGCAGCGGGAACGTGAGCAGC
>JANOAR010000067.1:0-18583 GCA_031411235.1 Verrucomicrobiota bacterium
GCGACAATGGCCGCAGGCGACAACGCCACCTTTAGGAGAGGTGCCTTCGCATCAGCCCATCGGAACTCGCGCAGATTTGTCCACAGGGCTTGAGCTTCGCTGTCGGCCAAAATTTCGCCCGGCCAGCGAGCGAGGACTTCACGGGTGATCGCAGCCAGCGCAGAGGCAGGCCCAGCCAAGCGTGCGAGCACATCCGTGCTGCCGGGCGCAACATCGAGCGCATCGAACTCAAAGCGCGAGTTCGCCGCTTCGGTGAGCACTCGCACGGCATCATTCAACGTCTCAGCATTAAGCCGGAGTGTGAGCGTGGAAGCGGCGCGCGGGAAGACTTTAAAGGTGATCTCGGCGAGCACACCAAAGCGCCCAAGACTGCCAACGAAGAACTTCGGCAGGTCGAAACCAGCGGCATTTTTGACCACCTTGCCCCCCATGCGCAACACTCGGCCCATGCCATCCACGAAGCGCATGCCGAGGATAAAATCGCGCACACCGCCGAAGCGAAAACGCCCCGGCCCACTCAAACCCGCAGCCACCGTGCCACCGAGTGTAGCACCCGCGTCGATGAGCATCGGGTCGAAGGGCAGATACTGGCCGCGCTCGGCGAGCGCGGCGGCGATGTCGCGCAGCGGCGTGCCCGCCAGCGCGGTGAAGGTAAATTCGCTGGGGTCGTATTCGATGATACCGCTCAACCCAGCGGTGGAAAGTTTCACAGCATCAACGGCAGACAATCGAGGCTTGGTGCCTGCTCCAATGGCGAGCAGACGCGGTGCTGAGCGCACGGCGTCCGCAACTTCTTCAATCGTAGCGGGCGAGAAGATCGTGCTCATTCGCGGGAGATGATGCCAGCCTTCTCCAGCGGATGTTGGCCGTGATGTTGCAGCGCAGGAGCCTCGGCGCTGGGGAACATTTTTCCAGGGTTGGCGATGCCGAGCGGATCAAAGGCGGCGCGAATTCGGCTCATGCAGTCGATCTCATCGGCGGTGAACATCGTGGGCAGATACTCGCGCTTCTCCACACCCACACCGTGCTCGCCCGTGATCGAGCCGCCCATCTCCACGCACATTTTCAAGATGCAGCCAGCCAGAGCTTCAGCGCGTTCCAGCGAACCCACCTCGCGACCATTGAAAAGAATGAGCGGATGCAGATTGCCATCGCCCGCATGGAATACATTCGCCACGCGCAGCCCAGCCTCCCGCGACATCTCGCCAATGCGCCGCAGCGCCTCGCCCAGGCGGCGGCGCGGCACCACACCATCCTGCACGATGAAGTCCGGCGACAAGCGGCCCACGGCGCTGAAGGCGCTCTTGCGCCCCTTCCAAATGGCCGCGCGTTCCTCCGCATCTCGCGCGGGGCGGGCTTCGATGGGCTGACTCGCCGCGATGATCGCATCGAGCCGTTCACGATCTGCGGCCACGGCTTCACGCGGGCCTTCGAGTTCGACGATAAGCACCGCTTCACAACCCGGCGGATACTCAGCATGAACGGCAGCCACAGCGGCTTCGAGCGCGAGCGCGTCCATGATTTCCATCGCGCCCGGCAGCAGGCCGCTAGCGATAACTGCCGACACCGCATCGCCCGCTTGCTCCAGCGTGCGATAGCCCGCGAGCACCGTGTGGAAACACTCCGCGCGCGGCAGCAGTTGCAGCGTGATCTCCAGCGCAATACCGAAGAGCCCTTCGTTGCCCGTGAACAGCCCGCACCAGTCCGGCCCCACCGTCTCGCGGCTAGTCCCGCCCCACTCGACCACTTCGCCTGTAGCCAGCACCGCCTTGATGCCCAGCACATGATTGGAGGTCATGCCGTATTTCAAGCAATGCGCCCCGCCCGAGTTGAACGCGACATTGCCGCCGATGGTGCAGATGCTCTGGCTGCTCGGATCAGGCGCATAGTGCAGCCCATGCGCCGCAGCGGCATAAGTCACCTCAAGATTCACCACGCCCGGCTCGACCACCGCAATGCGCTGCGCCGGATCAAGTTTCAAGATTCGATTGAGCCGATTCAGCGCGATAACAATGCCGCCCGCCACCGGCAACGAGCCACCCGATAAACTCGTGCCACTGCCACGCGCCACGAAGGGCAATCCTTCAGCATGGCAAAAGCGAACCAGCGCGATGACTTCATCCGCCGTCTCCGGCATGGCGACCGCGAGTGGGCGCGTGCGAAAGGCTGTCAGCCCATCGCTCTCATAAGCCACGAGATGCTCGGGACGCTCAAGCAAACGCCCAGGCGGCAGCAAAGTGGCAAGGCGCTGGAGAAGGGCTTTGGACATGGATGAAGTTCGAAACGGCTGATGGAAACTTGCTCGCTGCCTCCTTTATTGCAAAACCCCGCTAGACTCACCAGCACTATCATAGCCCTCTCACCTCTCCTCATGACCTCCGCCGAACAACTTCTCCATGCTCGCCGATCACATCGCAGCCACCACCCCCGCTGTATTTTATTTTGAGACAACTCGGGGTTTATGGCCAAGCTCCCATCGTGGATCTGTGGACTGCCCCGAAGTGAGCTTTTCACGATGTCCGAACCATATCCCCAAAAAACAGGCCTCTTCCAATTCTTGTTTATGAAGCTATTCCTTTTGCTCTTCTTTGTCCTGATCTCTTCCGAAAATCTATTCGCTCGCATCGGAGAAACGTTGGAGCAACTGAAGGCCAGATACGGTGAGGAAAAAATTGGCACAGATCCGCTTTTACTTGGCACGTCCAATTACGATTTTAATAAAGATGGCTACCGGATTTGCGTCAGCCTCAAAGACGATCGCTCGATCTTGGAGGGATTTCTCCGGAAGGATAAAACCATCTCTAACGATGACATTCAGCGCTTGCTGAAAGACTATGTTGAAGGCGTGACTTGGTCTTATTTTGGACTCAAACACCAATTCATAAGCAGTAATCGACAAATGACTGCCTTTCGTGAACCAGGACACCCTGAGTGGTTTCGAGTTATGGATGATTCTGCTTGTGAGTCCCTAGACCCGAATACCCAAACGCTTTCTCCCGACCGTTCCGTTGTTTCAGTCCTCATCCTTGAGGGGGCGAATGCACTCGAATGGGTACTGGCTCCCCTCGAACAAACAATCCCTGGGGACATTCGCCAGAACCTGACAATGCTGCGGGAGGCTCTGCTCGACGAAGGTGCGAAACAGTCGAAGTCGGAACTTGATGCTTATCGGAAGAGCCATCAGCTCTGCAACAGTTTGCTGGCAACACTAGATGAACGAGATCTGGCTCGAGCCCAGGCAGGCATGAAAAATGTTCAGGCGGACGCAAAAACTGGCGTAAACGATCAAGCTTTGAAAGCGAGGCGCAACTACATGATGGGCTGGCCGCAGTATCAACGAGAGGCTGCCCAGCGTGAGGAACTGCTCAGGCAGAACAAGAACGGTGCCTCGGTGGAGAAAGAGCAGCCCAAGCTCGCATGGATTCAGCGCGTGGTTGTATTGCGTCGTAATCTTGATGGCTTGTATGCAGACTTCAGAAAGGCGATGCGTGCAATAGGTGCAACGGGCACTCAGGATGCCCGCGCCCTTCCACCCACCAACCTCCCCGACGGACTTGTCCTCTATTTTCCATTTGATTCCGACGATGGGACGACCATCCGGGATTGGAGCGGAAGGGCGAGCAATGGCCTCCCGTTCAAAATGGAGTTCCAGCCAGACCGATCAGGTGGACAGGCGTTCAAATCGGACGAGCGCTCCTACATTGAGGTGCCACATGAGGAATCCCTCACGTCCAAAATCATCACAGTGGCCGCATGGGTCAATCCCTCTACAGGTGGTTCAGGGTATGTGATTGGGAAAGATGATTGGGAGGGGGAAAAAGCCAAAGGCTATGTGCTCCGTATTGGCGACGGCGTCGGCGATTTCACAGTGAGTGACGGAACGTGGCGTCGTGCTGTGTCCAAGGCGCAAGTGCCACCCGGTCAGTGGACGCATCTGGCAGGTGTATTTGACGGCTCCAGCGCTCACATTTATGTGAATGGCAACCTGGATTCATCGCAAAAAGCGTCGGCTTCGATGGCTGTGTCCAAGTATCCAATCACAATTGGCTCTGGCGGTTTCGAGAAGTCAGGACGAAAATTTCAGGGTGGTATTGATAATGTCATGATTTTTGCAACTGCCTTGAGCGCCGATCAGATCCAGGCCCTCATGCGCCTCAAGTAAGTTCATCATTTCCATGAGCGACGCACTCGGAAGTAGAAACATCATTAGCTATCATCTTCCCATGAAGCATATCCTTCTTGCCGTCTTCTGCTTGGCATTATCAATGGCATCTGCAGCTGACCAAAAGGCCGCGCCGCTTGTGAACGCCGATGTTGCAAAAAAACTGCTGACGTCACACGTCTGGAAAACGCCAGCAGGAACGGAGCTGGTATTTGAGGCCAATGGGAGAGGCCACCGCCGATACATAAAAGACAAGACCTCGCTTCAGTGGCGACTGTTGAAAGACAGCATCTTCGAGTTTGATGCGCGTGAACGGGAAAAAGGTTCGTTGCGTCGATGGTATGTGCGAATCGTCTCGGAGGCAGAGGCCTACTATGGCACCAACTTGAATCAAATATCTGTCCGTCTGACCGCATTTCCGAAAAGCAAGTAGAGTGCCATTCGTGTCTATCCCTTTGGGCCATTCGCTTGCTAGTCGCAGCGGGCGGGCCACGCGCCTGCCCACAGCACACCACATCGACAAACATGAAAACCATCACACCCATCCTCCGCAGCAGCCTCAAACCCAGCAAGACCAAGGGCAGCAACCTTTTGCCACTTTGCACGCCGGGCGAGATCCTGCTGCACGAATTCCTAGAGCCCGCAGGCATCTCTCAGTATCGCCTCGCCGCCGCCGCAGGAATCCCCGCCAGCCGCCTTACCGACATCATCAAAGGCCGTCGCGGCATCACCGCCGACACCGCCATCCGCCTCAGCCGAGCCATCGGCATGACGCCCAAGTTCTGGCTCAGCATCCAGCAAGACTATGAAGTCCGCGTCGCCGAGCGCGCCAACCTCAAAGACTACGCCGCCATCGCCACCTTGGTGCCAGCCAATGCCATGTCAGCGTAGTCGTTGACACGCGCCCTCATGAAGCTCCCGCCAGCCAGCTAGGTGCTGTTAGGTTAAGAGGCGTCTTGCCACAATGCTTCTTGGACTTCATACTGAACCCATCCGTATGTCCCTAACCACGTTCACATCCAAGCTTGACCGATCAGCCACGCAAAAGAAAGGCCATGAGGTGGAAATCCCACTGTTTTACAATTCAAAAGCAAGAGCTGGAGACATGCTAGCACCTGGCAAATTGGAAGCCTTCATGCATGACGTTCAACGGCAGGAAAAAGGCAAACCTAAAACCAACGCCGTCACACAGCTCCTTCAAAGTCGCCGTGGGATGTGAAACCCTTCGCTGATGCCAGCTTTGTCGTGTCTTTCTGTGCCCGCGATGAGCACGGCGGCAAAGCGTGGCGCTGGTGGCGCAAGGCCAATTGTATCATGATGGTCTCGCGCCTCGTTCTTTTGGAAGCAGAGAACGCCATTCGGGTTTTGCCGTTAACCTCGCAAAAGTTCACACGCGAGGAAGTGAAGGAATCTCTGGAAACTCTGAAGCGGGCAATCCTCGAAGGTTTTTTCGAGATACGTGAGGTTCCCGTGCGAAGGTTATACCCTGCTGCGCAAAGACTGAGCCAAACTCACAGTACGTGCGCACACTTTGGAGCAATGGACATTCTTCACGTTGCGAGTGCTATGGAGTTGGGTTGTGACCTGCTCCTATCCTTCGATAAAAAACAGCGAGAGCTTGCCCAAGCTGAGGGTTTGGCAGTGATGCCTTGACTACTGCATGAGCCATTCATCCAGCCCTCAGGCATCTCTCCGCTAGCCGTCTCATCGACTTAACCCGCTCTCATAACTACCCGCGCCGAATCTCTGAGCCTTTGAAGCGGATGCTGAAGCGGAAGACCTTTTTCTTGCGGCACTGAATCAGCCCGGTCTGAAGATCAAACTGCTCGGGGATCTCGATGAGATGGAGATCAGCGGTCGCGTGGAAGCCGCGCTCGGAGAAGATGTCGATGAGGATGGCCAGCGCCTCGGGATCGTGAAACAGCGAGTTCTCTGAGTTGATGTCCGCGCGGCCAGAGATGGCGTGGCGTACGATGATCGGCATCATCTTCCGCTCGATGAAATCCACCACGGCTTGCATGAGATCGGGCTTCTCGACTTTATAGGCATCCAGACGACGTACGAGATCCTGGCGAGCATGGCGGATGATCTCGCTGGCCAGCGGCAGCTTGCGCAGCAGGTCAAAGGTGCGCGGATCGAGTTCCAGGGAGCTTTGATATTCCAGCTCGCGAATGATGTTCTCCTGCACCAGCTCCAGCGCAGCCTGGGCATTGATGAAGTGGTAGTGGAAGATCGACTTCAGCGAGACCAGTGCGTCATAGGTCTTCTCTTTGAAGACCTTGTAGCGATTGCGGGCCAGCGTGGCATCGAAGTCCGTGGCGCGTTCCTCCCACAACTCGCCGAGGCCGGAGCTGCGGACTTCGGCGTTGTGCGCCAGCACTTCCTGCCCGCGCTTGAGCTGCCGTGCGATGCTCTCCGTCTCATCGACAAAAAGCACCATGATGTGGAACATCGGTTGCTTGAAATGCGCGGCACCCGGCGTGTCGGAGAAATCGCGGCGCAGGCGCATCATCTCATCGAAGAGCATCTTCAGGCACTCCACCTGCACCTTGGTGCGCGGGAAGCCGTCGAGGATCGCGCCGTTCTGCTGCTCGGGCTCCAACAGCTTGCGGATGAGGATGCCCACCACCTCGCGATCTCCCACCATGCCGCCCTGCGACTTGAGCTTCTGCGCCTCTGGGCTGTCGAGCAGCGCACTGACCACGATGGGCTCCGCCGTGATGCCTCGCAGCTTGCGGATGAAGTCGGTGTTCGTGCCCTTGCCCGCGCCAGGCGCACCGCCCAGCAAGATCAGCTCCTTCGGGAAACGAAGGTTTTCGCGGCCATAGTCCGCTTCGAGCTGCTTCCAGACATGGTTGAAGATGAGCTGGGCATCTTTGATCTCCAGGTCAGCCGGAGCGGTGGATTTGACGACGGTTTCTGGAGCGGCAGGCTGCATACGAGGGCTTATCCCAAGGAGCGCGACTTGCCAAGTCCCGGTAAAAGAAACAGGACTGGGCTAGCGCCGTGCCTTGTCAACGCAGCGCTAGGGCGCAGGCGAAGATGTGATGCGCTATCGAAGGCCTTGGCTTGGAGGGCTATCGCTACCCCCAAGGGGTTGCTGCGACTTTTCCCACGGGGGAGAGCGACGCGCTGGCAATTTCTCATTATTTTTTAGTATCAGTGTAACGGGCAGCGAATTATTCGGTAGAACGTTAGGAGGAGTGATCGGGTGTCTTGGCCTGAGTCATGCTTCTATACATTTTCCGACATGATCATTTTTGATAAACTACCCTGCCACTTCATCGTGGCGACACTGTGTTGCCTCGGCAGCCTTCGCGCTGAGGCAACGTTGCCGGCTGCCGTTCGCCATAGTCTGGTATCGGGGGCTAGCTCCGTGCGGGACGACAGGCGAGCCGAGGAGTGGCAGAGGCGCGAGATCCTAAACTCGAATGATCATAGCAGGGGCAATTCCATTGAACTCAATGCCAACCCCTATTTGTTGATCATTGTGCTGCCGTTGATTGGGTTCATCCTGCTCGTCGCCTTGATCAGGATGAATGATTTTTGAGCGGGCTGTGGGAGGGATAAGGGGCAAGGTTGAAGGGATAAGGGAAGTGCCTTCGGGTGTGCTCATTGTAGTTGGGCTGTGGTTTTGAATTCAAGCGCGAAGCCACTCCCCTTATCCCTCTCGACCTGCTTTGAAGTTCACTGTTGGACGTTCGCAGTTCAGTGTTCGATGGTCGCGGATGTCTCTGGTTCACACTTTAGCTGCTTCCGATGCTGCCCGGCATGAGGAGTTCCCCATCACTCGCGATTCCATTTTCCTGGCTCATGCGGGCGTTACGATCCTGCCTCGGCGGGTGTCGCGCGTCATGCAGGACTACTTGGAACACAGCACGCTGGCGATGCAGGAGTATCCCGAGGCTTGGCGAGCGGTCGCCGAGACTCGGGTCGTCGCGGCGCGGCTGATCGGCGCACAGGCCAGCGAAATATCCCTGCTCGGGCCGACTTCGGTGGGACTCAGTCTCGTGGCCAATGGGCTAGCGTGGCAGCCCGGAGACGAGGTGGTGTGTTACCTCGATGACTACCCGGCGAATGTTTATCCGTGGCTGGACTTGCAGCGGCAGGGCGTCGTGGTGCGGTTGCTCAAACCTGACGTGCTCGGTGGGCTCTCGCCGGAAGTCGTCGAGCAGGCGCTCACGGCTAAGACGAAACTCGTGGCGTTGGCTTCGTGCCACTTTCTCAGCGGCAATCGCATCCAAATCGACGTCATCGGGAAGATGCTACGAGCGCGGGGCATCCTGTTTTGTCTGGATGCGATCCAGACGGTGGGAGCCTTCGAGACGAGCATGGAGCATGTGGATTTTGCCTCGGCGGACTCACACAAGTGGATGCTGGGGCCGATGAGTGCGGGCATTGTTTTCGTGCGCGAAGCCCTGCAAGAACAGATGCGCCCGACGCTGCTAGGCTCGTGGAATATCCACTCGCCGCGCTTCATCGCGCAGGAGGAGATCGTCTTCGAAAAGGGCGGTCGTCGCTACGAGCCCGGCGCGATGAACATCAGCGGTATCTTGGGCATGAAGGCAGGCATGGAACTGCTGCTGGAGGCGGGCATCGACGCCATCTCGGCGCGGCTGCTGGCGCTGCGCTCTCACCTTATCGAGAAGCTGGAGCCTCTAGGCTTCGACTTCCTGCCCATCGCTCCAGGTTGCCTGCCCTCGGCCATTTGCACGGCGACGCGACGTGCGACGGCGGGCATGGGCGTGGAGGCGCTGTTCGAGCACCTCGCTCTGCATGGCATCGCGGTGTCTTGCCGGCATGATCGCGCAGGCACGGCGTATCTGCGCTTCAGCCCGCACTTCTACAATACGGAGGCGCAGCTTGACCGAGTGGCGGAGGTCATCGCAAAATCATAAAGGCTCCGCCATTGCCACCCCGCCGCGAGCGTTTACCTTTGCCCATGATCAAAGCCTACACTCTCCTCGCTCTCCTTTTTACCAGCACTGCCTTCGCTGAGATGAAGCTGACGGTCTCGCCTATCGACGTGAAGCCGAAGCCTGAGGACGAGGTGATCACGGTTAGCTTCACCTTTAAAAACGAAGGCACAAAACCCGTGAAGGTGCTGTCGCTGGAGAGCACCTGCTCTTGCCTCGCGTCATCAATGGACAAGGCGGTGTATGCGCCCGGCGAGATGGGCACGGGCAAAGCAGAATTTAAAGTCTCCAGCTTCGTGGGCAAACATGAGAAGTCAGTCACCGTGACGACCGATGATCCTCAGCAGCCGGAGTGGATCATCCCATTCCTCCTGGAAGTGCCTGCGGTGGTGGAGATAACCCCCAACAATGTGCAGTGGTGGGTGAACGAGGAAGCAACGTCCAAAGACATCACGGTGAAAATGACGGGGCCTGAGCCGATGAAGCTCACCAGCATCACTTCCACGCGTGAGAACGTGCAGTTCTCCTTCAAGGAAATCACCCCTGGCCGTGAGTATGTCGTGACGGTGAAACCCACCCAGACGGCGGATGTGATGATCGGTGCGCTGAAACTCGCGACCGATAGCAAGATACCCAAGTACCAGCGCCAACTCGCTTTCTTCAGCGTAGTGCGCCAGCCCGCAAGCCGTGCGGATGAGGCCAAGGCTGGAACGACCTCAGCCGCGACGGCGAAGCCATGAAGCGCGCCTTTTTTAATGCGATGCTTTTGCTGGGGCTCACGCTAGTGGCGGCAACGGCGACGCATTTTTTTCACCCACGAGCTCCCGCCTGGTATCTGGTCTCGGCCCCGCTGCGTGATGATGAGGTGAGCTTGGAAAAGGTAAGCAACGAGTGGCAGAATGACGTGCTGTGGGTCGATGCTCGCCCTCGGGATCAATTTGATAAAGGGCATATCCCAGGGGCCATCTTGCTAAACGAGTATGAGCGCGATGCCCTGCTCATCGAGCAGATGGAGAAGCTCCAAGACAACCGCAAAACTATCGTGGTGTACTGCGATGGTGCCACCTGCCAAGCCAGTCGCAAGATGCGAGAATTTCTAAAGGAAAACATGGCGATGGACAATGTGTGGATACTGCAAGGCGGCTGGACAGCCTGGGTGGCTGCGCAACCGGGGAAATAATCTTCTAGGAGCAGTCGCCGCCCTCCTTTCGCAGAACTCACTTGTCCGCATCGCTCGCCTATCCACAGTGCGCGTCCATTCCCCTACCCTATGTTTCAATTCAGGCTTTTTGGTTTTCCCGTCGAAGTTCAGTGGCCGTTCTGGCTTACTACCGTCATGCTCAGCGGTCGCATGGAAGCGAACTCACCCGAGGCTATAAATGCACTGCTCATCTGGGTGATCATCGTGTTCGTCTCCATCCTCATCCACGAGCTTGGGCATACCCTTGCGATGCGACACTTCGGTGATCCAAGGCCTAGCATCGTCTTGTATGCGATGGGCGGACTGGCCATTCCAACCAGTTGGTTTTCGCGTTGGCAGAGCATCGCGGTCAGTGCCGCAGGCCCAGCGGCGAGCGCCTTGCTAGGCTTGCTGGGGTGGCTGCTGATACGCGTCGCACAACCCGAGTCATTTTTGTTTTATCTGGCCTTTCACGACTGGATGTGGGTCAACGTGGGCTGGACTATTTTAAACCTGCTGCCCATCATGCCACTGGATGGCGGGCAGATCGCCGAGGCTTTCTGGTCGAATGGCAATCGGCGCATCCCCATCTACCTCAGCATCATTTTTGCCTCCGCAGCAGCGCTCTACATGCTAACGGCGGGGATGTTGTTCAGCACGCTGTTCTTCGGCTTCCTCGCCTACAATGCTTGGAAAAAACTGAAGGGCCACTCGGAGATCGACTTCCGCGACTTTGGGCGCTGAAGCATTACGCCAAGCGCTCGCTTTCAACATTCAGGCATCCACCACTCAACTACAAAACGCTCAACCCTCCATGACACCAGGACTCGACGACCTCCTCACTTTTCTGCGCTTCCCCAGCGTCTCCACCAAGCCTGAGCATCGCGACGATGTGCGCAAATGTGCCGAGTGGCTGAAGGCGAAGCTGGCACGCATCGGCTTCAGCACTGAGCTGCATGAAACGCCGGGCCACCCCGTGGTGCTCGCACGCAATACCCACAAGCCAGGACGGCGCACCGTGCTGCTCTACGGCCACTACGATGTGCAGCCCGTGGAGCCTGTGGCGGAGTGGAAATCGCCACCTTTCGAGCCGACGATCCGCGAGGGCCGCATCTACTGCCGTGGCTCGACCGACAACAAAGGCCAGCTCATGGCGCATGTGCAGGGTCTGGAGCAAACGATGGCGAAGCATGGCAATCTGCCCGTAAATTTGATCTGCCTTTTTGAAGGCGAAGAAGAGATCGGCAGCCCCAACTTAAAGCCGTTTTTGGAAGCCCAACGCGAGGCATTAAAGTGCGACCTCGTGGCCATCTCCGACACGGGCATGGTGGCTCCCGGCGTGGGCACATTCACGTATGGCCTGCGCGGCATCGCCTGCATGGAAGTCATCGTGCGCGGGCCAACGATAGACCTGCACTCGGGTATCTTCGGCGGTGCCGTGGCGAACCCCAACACCGCCGTCGCACGTCTCGCCGCGACGCTGCACGATGCGGAGGGCCGTGTCGCAATTTCGGGCTTCTACGATGACGTAGAGCCACTGCAAGAATGGGAGCGTGAGGCCTGGCGGGCACTGGGTGATAGCGAGCCCGAGACACTGGAACTGACGGGCTCGCCCACGCTTTTCGGCGAGCCTGGATACAGTGATCTCGAACGTCGCTGGGCGCGCCCCACGGCAGAGATCAACGGCATCGGCGGCGGCTACCAGGGCGCTGGCTCGAAGACCGTGATCCCACGCGAAGCGATGATGAAGCTATCCTTCCGCCTCGTACCGAGCCAAGACCCGGATAAGATCATGGCGCTGGTGGAGAAGCATCTGCATCAGCATTGCCCCAAAGGCGTGCGCCTCGAAATCGTGCGCGGCCATGTGGGTATGCCTTATGTGATGGATCCGCACTCCGAGGATGGGAAAGCCGCGCAGCGGGCGCTGCAACACACCTTCGGTGAGGGCAGCAAGATCGCCCTCATTCGCGAGGGCGGCAGCATCCCCATCGTGCAGGCTTTTAAAAATGTGCTCGGGGTCGAGACGCTACTGCTCGGCCTCGCGCTGCCAGACTGCCAAGCCCATGCGCCGAATGAGAATTTCCCCATCGCAAACTTTGAAGCAGGCGTGGTGCTGAACCAACACTTGCTGCGCGAACTGGCGTAGTTTGTGGAGTCAGCGAAGTCGCCCCCGTGAACCCACAGCACCACCCCACCCATGTCTGCACGCCTCGCCTTCATTGCCCTGCTCATCCTCACGCTACCAGCGCACGCGGCGACAAAGCCCAATGTGCTCTTGATGATCTCCGACGACCTCGCGGCGACGCTCGGTTGTTACGGCCATGCTGTCGCCAAAACACCGCACCTGGATTCCCTCGCCAAGCGCGGTGTGCTTTTTGAAAGCGCCTACTGCCAGTTTCCACACTGCAATCCCTCGCGGGCTTCGATGCTCACCGGACTCCGTCCAAACACCACGCGCGTCACCAACAACGAGGACAATCTTTATCACAACCTGCCCGGCGTCATGACGTTGCCGCATCACTTCCGCGAGCATGGCTATGCGACCGCACGCTGCGGCAAGATATTCCACCTCGGCGTGCCGACGGGCCTGGAGAGCATGGATGATCCGCAGGCCTGGGACTTCGGCACGCCCTTCAAAGATGAGCGCCCCTACCCGAAGAAGCGCGAGAGCGTCGTGAAGGTCAGCACGGGCAAAAAATCCGGCCTCGCCTGGACTGAGACCACGGGCACCGATGACGACCTCGTCGATGGCAACTTCGCCAAGACCGCTATCGACTGGCTGGAGAAGCGCGATACCACAAAGCCCTTCTTCCTCGCGGTCGGTTTCCATCGCCCGCATCTCCCGCTCGTCGCACCGGCGAAGTACTTCGATCTCTATCCCTTCGACGACATCCAGTTGCCCCATGAACCCGCAGATGATGAAGCGGACATCCCACTGCCTGCCCGCAATGGTGGCGTGCCCGGCTACACCATCGCCACGACGCCCGAGCAACGCCGCGCGGCCATTCGCGGCTACCTGGCCACCGTCAGTTTTATGGATGCGCAAGCAGGGCGCGTGCTGGACGCCTTGCCGCGACTCGGCCTCGATGACAACACCATCATCATCTTCACAGGCGATCATGGCTGGCACCTCGGCGAGCACGGGCTCTGGCACAAACGCAGCCTCTTCGAGGAAAGCGCCCGCGTGCCCTTCATCGTCTTCGATCCACGCGCCAAAGGCAATGGACAGCGCAGCCTGAGCCTCGTCGAGTTGCTCGATGTTTATCCCACGCTCTGTGATCTAACCAGTATCCCCGCCCCAGCGAACCTGGAAGGCAAAAGCCTGCGCCCCGTGCTCGATAATCCACAATCCAAGCTACACGACGCTGCCTTCACCCAAGCCCGGCGTGGAGCCGAGGCCGAGAACTGGGGCCGCAGCGTACGCACCACTCGCTGGCGCTGCACCGAATGGGACGAAGGCCGCAGCGGCATCGAACTCTATGACCACGAAGCCGACCCGCATGAGTACACCAACCTCGCCAAAGACCCACGCCATGCCGAGGTGCTGAAGGAACTGCGTGAGAGGCTGGCCCAACAGATGCCACCGCTGAAGTAGCATCGAAGCGAGACGGCTTTGGTGCGGTGATGCAGATCGCGCAAAGATTGAGTTCGCAGTTGAATTTTCCGCCTACAAAAGGCAGGCATGGAACTATGGCTTTACGCGCACTCATCTTCGACTTCGACGGTCTCATCGTGGACACGGAAACGGCTATCTATGAGGCGTGGCGCGAGTTCTATGCCACTCATGGGCATGAGCTGCGTATTGAAACCTGGGCGCAGTGTGTGGGCAGTGACTTCGGTGGTTATGACCCGATGCGCGATCTGGATGAGGCCACGGGGCTGGAGTTTGACTGGTCGCTGGAGGTGCAGCGTATCGAGGCGCGGCGAGATGACATCGTGGCGGGTTCGCCAGTGCTACCGGGCGTGCTCGAGCGACTGCTAGAGGCGGCGGCGCAGGGAATGCCATGCAGCATCGCATCGAGCAGCCCGCGCTCGTGGGTGGATCCCTGGCTGGGGCGACTGGGGCTACGCGAGCTGTTCTGCAATGTGACGGTGCTGGACGACGTGGGCCGAGCGAAGCCTGCACCCGATCTGTTTCTCCATGCCGCAAGCCGACTGGGTGCGGGTGCCGATGAGGTGCTCATCTTTGAAGACTCGCTGAATGGCCTGCGTGCCGCCCATGCAGCGGCGATGCGTTGCGCGGTGATCCCTGGGCCGACGACGCAACACCTGGACTTCGCGGGTGCCTGGGCGGTGCTGCCATCGTTGGCCGAGACCTCGCTGGCCGCTCTACACGAACGCTTCACCGCCTCATGAACACTGAGCTGCTTTTGCCACTGGCCGAGCGTTATGTGCGTTTCCGCGAAACCGTCTTCAGCGGACTAGAGGAGTCGCCACCACTGGCGGGCTGGGCCGAGCCGATGACGGAGCTGCACTTGCAGAGCCGTTGGTTTGCCGGGGAGTTTGGCAGTCACTTCACGACGGTGTGTGGCCGCAGTGTGATGGTGCGCGATTTCGGGATATGGAATCATGGCGCAGGGCCAGACTTCAATGCTTGCACGGTGCTCATCGACGGCCAGCAAGTCACAGGCGACATCGAGTTGGATCCCGATGTGCGCGACTGGGAGCGGCATCAACACGGCGCGAATCCCGACTACCAGCGAGTGGTGCTGCACTTGTATTTATATGCACCGCAGGAGGGGCGCTTCTACACCCGCGATGTGGGACATCGCGAGGTGCCGCAGGTGGTGCTGACGCCTGCGATGCTGGACGATGGATCGCAGACTTCTGGCGCACTGGCAGAAGCTCGCCTTGGGCGCTGCGCGGTGCCATTGAGTGCGATGAGCCACGGGCGTGTGCAGTCGCTCATCGAGGCGGCAGCGCAGTACCGGCTGGCACGGAAATCGCGGCGTCTGCATCAGTGGGTGGCAGCGCATGGCCGCGAGCAGACGGCTTATCAGGCGCTGGCCGAGACGCTGGGCTACAAGGCGAATGCGCAGCCTTTTCTAGTGCTGGCGCAGCGGCTGCCACTGCGGCGGCTACTGGCGATGCAGGCTGAGGAACGCGAGGCTCTGCTATTTGGCGCGGCAGGCTTTTTGGATGCGACGCCCTTTGATGACAAAGGTGACGATACGCGCGCCTACCTGCGGGGCCTGTGGGCGCAGTGGTGGAAGCAGCGCGATGAATTCACCCGCTGGATCGTGCCGCCAGCGAACCTGCACTGGAGTCTGCGGGCCGTGCGCCCTGGGAATCATCCGCAGCGGCGCGTGGCAGCCTTGGCAGCGATGCTGGCGGTGTGGCCTGCGATCTATCGCGGGCTAAAAAATGCGGAGGCGTGGGACTGCGAAGCGTGGTGCGAGGTGTTCACAAAGCTATCGCACGACTACTGGGCAAGGCACTACACGCTCACTGCGGAAGCCGCTGCGAAGCCAGTGGCGATGGTGGGCGAGACGCGGGTGCAAGAGATGCTGGCGAATGTGGTGTATCCGCTGCTCGTGCCAGATCGCCCGCTGCTGTGGGCCGAGTATCTGGACTTGCCCGCGATGTTGGAGAATCAGAAAGCGAAGCGTGCGAGCTTGCGCTTGTTCGGCGACGGCTCGGCACTTGCTGCTGTGTTCAAAAAGAAGCTGCATCACCAGCAAGGCTTGGTGCAGTTGTATGAAGATTTTTGCTTGGTGGACGACTCGGCCTGCGCGGATTGTCCCTTCCCGGAAAGGATCAAACAATGGGCGGAATAGAGCGCCTCATTTTTTTGCTGTGCCTGTGGGCCAGCATTGCCCACGCTCAGTGGCCACAGTCCTACCATGTGAAATCGGTGGCCCCCACCGTCTCGCCATTGCTGCCCGACACCCAGCTCGTGGTGTTGAGTGCGACGCGCGATGAACGGGAACTGCTGCTGCGCGTGGGTATCTTCAACGCAGGCACCAAGACGCTGCTGGCGAATGAGCCGCTACGCACCAGCGCTATGTCGCTCACCACCTTTGCCAATGGCGTGCGCAGCGAGGTGCAGCCCAGCACAGCGACGCTGGACGCGGTGACTCCGCCCGAGGGCCTGCCTGGGAAGACGATGAACGTGGGCCTGCTCGCGTTTCGATTTGCGAACAAAGAGCCCTCGCCGGGCACGCTGGAATTGCGGGTACCGATGTTCCGCCCGGTGTTCTTCACGCTGGACAATGAGAAGCGCTTTGCCCCCATCGACTGGACGGCAGCGCAGTCATCATCGGTGATCGACTACGAGATGAAAGCGACGTTGGAGCAGCTCGCGATCATCCCGCTGCGGGTGAAGGCGATGACGGTGAAAAACGAAGCGCTGGAGTTCTCCCTGACCTTCCGCAATGCCTCGCGATTCCCCATCACTTGGAAAGCGGGCGGGCCAAATGGCAGGACAGCGACGCTCCACACCGACCATGCCGAGCACCTGCGGCCCCTGGCCGTATCGGACTCGCTGGAATACCACGCAAAGCCGAAGCAAGAAGTCTGGGAAGCCAATACCACGCATAAAGGCTGGGTACGCTTCCCCCTGCCACACCCCCACGCAGCACAGGAGCTGCGCTTCGATTTCCCAGGCTACCCACCCCTGTGGATGCACTACAATAGCAAAACTAGGCAATGGGACATGGCGGTGCGCACCGTGCCAGCGAATGCAGTCGCGACGAAGGTGGATGCCGTGCTCGCCGAGGAGCAGTGTTTCGCCGATATAAAGGCGTTCTGGAAGAACCTAACGCGGCTCCTGGGTAAGCGTGATTTCGACAGCCTGCTGCACGAGTTGCGTGGTGAAGCACGCAAGCAAATGCAGGCGATGCTGGTGAACTGGCAGAAGGTTCCTTTTGCCTCATACGAGTACTCCGTGCTGGAACATCAACGGGTGAAGCCGAGTGCCGATGGCACGGTGAAAGGCGTGCAGGTAGAACTGCGCTACACACTAGCGACGCTACCCAAAGACAATGTCTTCGTCGCCACCATGACCTGCGACATGCACCGACTCAAAGACGGCTCGTGGGTGCTGGACATCATCCACTACCCAAAGTATCCGCCCTTCTGGCTGCTAGGCTACTCGCACCTCATACAGTCGGAGCACTTCATGGTCTTCCACCGCGCTCTGCCCGATAGCGAGCAGCCGATGCAACTGGCCCTGAAGCAACTGGAAAAAGCTTACGCGCGACTGAGCAAAAGCGGCCTACCGCTGAAGTCTCGTTATGTCGCCTTCATCGTCGGCACGCGCGATGATTTTGAGAAGCTGACCAACCGCAACCCCAACACCTACTCGGGAGCCGCATCGAGCGGTTATGAGACCGAAAAGGGCAAGATCGCAGTGATCAACCAAGCCCTCTACATCAACGACTATCGCTTCTACGTGCTGCAACGCATGTGGGGCAAACAGGATCGCCAAACCACCATCCAACACGAGCTGGTGCATCTCGCGCTGGCTGATTTCACACGCCCCTGGACACCGCCGTGGCTCGTCGAGGGTATAGCCATGTTTTATGCCGAACAGTGCGACAGCTTCAGCCGTACAGCCCTCCGCGAGACATTGACGCCGAACATCTCACTGATGAACCTGAGCCAACTCACCACCTTGGGAGCCAATACCGAAAACCCACTTCAAGTCACCGCGCAGTATCAACTCAGCGGCGAGACCGTAGTCTGGTTGGAGAAAAAATATGGCGAGGCCGCCCTCATCAAACTCTATGCCGCCTTCGCCCAAGTGACACCCGAGGAATGGAGCAACGGCGGCGGCACAAACAAAAAGACCCTCGCCGCCGCCCAATTACGCGTGGCCAAACGCATCGTCGCCGCCACGCTCGATGGCCTCTCGCTGGAGCAACTCGATGCCGTGGTGAGGCTCGCAGTGGGGAGATGAGAGGGGGACGATTCTCCCACGCCTGCGCTTTGACCTTTGCCACCAGAGCAGCTAAAACCCTGTCACTCCACGAACTCGTGCCGACTCCTCATGCTTGCCAACCAGTTCTACTCTGACTTTGACTTTGAAACGATGAAACCTCGGAAGGCTTATGCCGGGGAGTATCGCTCGCGATTTCAAATCGACCGCGACCGCATCATCCACAGCTCGGCGTTTCGGCGGCTGCAAAATAAGACGCAGGTGTTCCTCTCGGGTGAGTATGACTTCTACCGCACGCGGCTGACGCACAGCATCGAGGTCGCGCAGATCGGGCGCTCGATCTGTTCCTTTCTCCAGAGCAGGCACGCGGATTTGCTGGGCGATGCGGCATGGATTGATCCCGATCTGGTCGAGAGCGCCTGCCTCTCGCATGACCTGGGGCATCC